>NZ_JBSGBF010000061.1:0-47016 GCF_053601115.1 Streptomyces sp. NPDC004788 | reverse complement strand
GTCTTTAATTAATCTTTCCCACCACAAACGGGACGCGGCCCACCCTATTGGGTGGCCCCGCTTCTTCGTGTGTTCTCCGCGTGTTCTTCGGTGCTCGGCCTCCGGAACGCCGATGCGGCCCGATCGGGCCCTGCGGTACCCTGACGCCATGCGTGCCGTACGCCTTCTGCTTAGCGGGCCGCGCTGATCAGTCCCGACGGATGAACATCCGGTCGGCATCGGCGCGGCGTCCCCTCCTGTGCGAGGGGATTTTTCATTTCGTGGCAGTGCTGGCAGTGGGCAGAGACGATCGATGGAGCTTCAAGGATCATGACCGAGATCAACACGGCTGCCGAGACGGCGGCCCCGCATCGCTACACGGCGACCATGGCCGCCGACATCGAGGCACGCTGGCAGGACGCCTGGGACGCCGAGGGCACCTACGAGGCCCCCAACCCCACCGGCGACCTCGCCGGGGACGCGGCCGTCGCGGCCCGCCCCAAGAAGTTCATCATGGACATGTTCCCGTACCCGTCGGGCGCGGGCCTGCACGTCGGCCACCCCCTGGGCTACATCGCCACCGACGTCTTCGCCCGCCACGCGCGCATGACCGGGCACAACGTCCTGCACACCCTGGGCTTCGACGCCTTCGGCCTGCCTGCCGAGCAGTACGCCGTGCAGACCGGCACCCACCCGCGGGTGTCCACCGAGGCCAACATGGAGAACATGAAGGCCCAGCTGCGCAGGCTGGGCCTGGGCCACGACAAGCGCCGGTCGTTCGCCACGATCGACCCGGAGTACTACAAGTGGACCCAGTGGATCTTCCTGCAGATCTTCAACTCCTGGTACGACGACGAGGCCAAGCAGGCCCGTCCGATCGCCGAGCTGGTCGAGCGGTTCGAGAACGGCACCCGTGAGGTCCCCGGAGGCCGTGACTGGAGCGCCCTGAGCGCCGTCGAGCGCGCCGAGGTCCTGGGCGAGTACCGCCTGGCGTACGCCTCCGACGCGCCGGTCAACTGGTGCCCCGGCCTGGGCACCGTGCTGGCCAACGAGGAGGTCACCGCCGACGGCCGCTCCGAGCGCGGCAACTTCCCCGTCTTCAAGGCCAAGCTGCGTCAGTGGAACATGCGCATCACCGCCTACGCGGACCGCCTGCTCGACGACCTGGACGCGCTGGACTGGCCCGAGGCCATCAAGCTGCAGCAGCGCAACTGGATCGGCCGCTCCGAGGGCGCCCGCGTCGACTTCCAGGTCGGCGACACCGGCGCCATCACCGTCTTCACCACCCGCCAGGACACCCTGTTCGGCGCCACCTACATGGTGCTCGCCCCCGAGCACGACCTGGTCGAGAAGATCGTCCCGGCCGCCTGGCCCGAGGGCACCCACGAGGTGTGGACCGGCGGACACGCCACCCCGGCCGAGGCCGTCGACGCCTACCGCAAGCAGGCCGCGTCCAAGTCCGACGTCGAGCGGCAGGCCGAGGCCAAGGAGAAGACCGGCGTCTTCACCGGCGCCTACGCGACCAACCCCGTCAGCGGCGAGCAGGTCCCGGTCTTCATCGCCGACTACGTCCTGATGGGCTACGGCACCGGCGCGATCATGGCCGTCCCGGCGCACGACGCCCGCGACTTCGCCTTCGCGCGCGCCTTCGAGCTGCCGATGCGCTGCGTCGTCGAGCCGAGCGACGACCGCGGCACCGACCCGTCGACGTGGGACGACGCCTTCGCCTCCTACGAGGCGAAGCTGATCAACTCCTCCAACGAGGACGTGACGCTCGACGGCCTGGGCGTCGTCGACGCCAAGGCGAAGATCACCGCCTGGCTGGCCGACCGCGGCATCGGCGAGGGCACCGTCAACTTCCGCCTGCGCGACTGGCTGTTCAGCCGCCAGCGCTACTGGGGCGAGCCCTTCCCGATCGTCTACGACGAGGACGGCGTCGCCCACTCGCTGCCCGAGTCGATGCTGCCGCTGGAGCTGCCGGAGGTCGAGGACTACTCGCCGCGCACCTTCGACCCGGACGACGCGGACACCCAGCCGGAGACCCCGCTGTCCCGCAACGAGGACTGGGTCAACGTCACCCTGGATCTGGGCGACGGCCCGAAGAAGTACCGCCGCGAGACCAACACCATGCCCAACTGGGCCGGTTCCTGCTGGTACGAGCTGCGCTACCTGGACCCGCACAACAGCGAGAAGCTGGTCGACCCGGCCATCGAGCAGTACTGGATGGGGCCGCGCGAGGGCATGCCCACCGGCGGTGTCGACCTGTACGTCGGCGGCGCCGAGCACGCCGTGCTGCACCTGCTGTACGCGCGCTTCTGGTCCAAGATCCTGTTCGACCTGGGCCACGTCTCCTCGGCCGAGCCGTTCCACAAGCTCTACAACCAGGGCATGATCCAGGCGTTCGTCTACCGCGACGCCCGCGGCATCGCCGTCCCGGCCGCCGAGGTCGAGGAGCGCGACGGCGCGTTCTACTACCAGGGCGAGAAGGTCAGCCGCGTCCTCGGCAAGATGGGCAAGTCCCTGAAGAACGCCGTCACCCCGGACGAGATCTGCTCCGAGTACGGTGCCGACACCCTGCGCCTGTACGAGATGGCCATGGGCCCGCTGGACGTCTCCCGCCCCTGGGACACGCGTGCGGTGGTCGGCCAGTACCGGCTGCTGCAGCGCCTGTGGCGCAATATCGTCGACGAGACGACCGGCGAGGTCACCGTCGTCGACGAGCCGGCCGACGAGGAGACCCTGCGCGCCCTGCACAAGGCCATCGACGGGGTCTCGCAGGACATGGTCGCGATGCGCTTCAACACCGCCATCGCCAAGATCACCGAGCTGAACAACCACCTGACCAAGTCCGGCGGCGCGCTGCCCCGGCCGGTCGCCGAGCAGCTGGTGCTGCTGATCGCCCCGCTGGCCCCGCACATCGCCGAGGAGCTGTGGCGCCGCCTGGGCCACACCGACTCGGTCGTCCACCAGGACTTCCCGGTCGCCGACCCGGCCTACGTCGTGGACGAGACCGTGACCTGCGTCGTCCAGATCAAGGGCAAGGTCAAGGCCCGCCTGGAGGTCTCCCCGTCGATCAGCGACGCCGACCTGGAGGCGCTGGCCCTGGCCGACCCGGCCGTGGTCGCCGCGCTGGGCGGCGCGGAGATCCGCAAGGTGATCGTCCGCGCGCCGAAGCTGGTCAACATCGTCGCCGGCTGATGCCGGGCCGCCCGTGAGGCAGGTCCCCTAGGGGACAGGTAGGGGCAGGTTGGGGGTTCCACTGGAACCGCCGGCCTGCCCCTTCCGTTTACGGTGGAAGAACCACAACCGAGGGAAGCACCACAGCCGAGGCCGGAGGGGCGAAGCACATGGAAGCCGCGATCACGATCATGGCGTTGCTCTTCGTCGCTCTCGTGGCGCTCGGGGTCTATGCCACGGTGAAGGTCGCCAAGGCGGCCAAGCGCGGCGTCGACCGCACCATCGACCACGCCCGGCGCACCGTCGAGGACACCACGCTGCGGGCCAAGAGCTTCGGCCAGGCCGGGGTCGCCGGCGAGCTGGCCCAGCTGCGGCTGGCGCTGCGCACCTCGATGCGCGCCACGCAGGACGCCCTGCACGCGGGCGTCGCCCAGGATGAATCCCTCAAGGAGTCCCTGGACCTCTTCCACCGGCTCACGGCCCATGGGCGCGAGCTGGACGAGGACCTCAAGCGACTGGAGCGCGAGCCGGACCGGGGGCACACGGCGACCCAGCTGCCGGACCTCCGCCGGCGCACCGAGCAGATCACCCACTCCGCCGACGCCCTGCGCTTCGCCGCCCGGGACCGGGCCCGCAAGTTCGCCGCCGACGACCTGGACTCGCTGAGCGCCCAGATCGACATGGAGGCGGGCGCGCTGCGGCACTGGACCGCCGCGGACACGACCGGCGAGGGCGCGCGCGACGGCCAGGGAACGGATGCAGGCACGGATGCGGATGCGGCTGCTCCGGCGGCGGGGACGGCCGGGCAGGCGCAGGCCATCAACGGGCCCGCCCCGCGCGCCGCGGCCTACCCGTGGGAGAAGTCGGCCCGGCCCGAGAAGACCACCGGCTGAGGGCCCCGAGGGCCTGCTTCGGTGCCGCCGGGTTCGTGACCGGGGGGCCCGAGGGCGGGGCCGGGCTGCCGGGGGGCGTCCCCGGCGGGTAACCTCCCGCTCATGTCCCGGCATGTCGCGATCGTCACCGATTCCACGGCCTACCTGCCACCCCAGGCAATGGAGCGGCACGCCATCACCGCCGTTCCGCTCACCGTCGTCATCGGCGACCGTGCGCTGGAGGAGGGCACAGAGATCTCGGCCCGCTCGCTCGCGGAGGCCCTGCAGAAGCGGCGCGCGGTGACCACCTCGCGGCCCGCCCCCGAGGTCTTCGCGGCGGCCTACCGCCGCGCCGCCGAGGCGGGCGCCGACGGCATCGTCTCGCTCCATCTGTCCGGCGAGTTCTCCGGCACGTACGACGCGGCCGTGCTCGCCGCCAAGGACGCCCCCGTGCCCGTACGGGTCGTCGACACCCGGATGGTCGGGATGGCCCTCGGCTTCTGCGCCCTGGCGGCGGCGGAGGTCGTGGAGGCGGGCGGCTCGCTCGACGAGGCCGTCGCGGCCGCCGAGAAGCGGGCCGAGAGCACCTCCGCCTACTTCTACGTCGACACCCTCGACTATCTGCGCCGTGGCGGGCGCATCGGCGCCGCCCAGGCGCTCCTCGGCTCCGCGCTGGCCGTGAAACCGCTCCTGGAACTCGAGGGCGGGCGGATCGAGCTGCGCGAGAAGGTGCGCACGGCTTCCAGGGCCATCGCCCGCCTGGAGGAGATCGCCGTCGACCGGGCCGGAAGCGGGCCCGTCGACGTGGCCGTGCACCACCTCGCCGCGCCCGAACGGGCCGCCACCCTGGCCGAGCGGCTGCACGAACGCCTGCCGGCCATCGAGGACCTCCAGGTCACCGAAGTCGGCGCGGTCATCGGAGCGCACACCGGGCCGGGGCTGCTCGCGGTCGTCGTCTCGCCGCGCTGACGGCCCGCCGAGGGCGTCCAAACCCCCCGGCAGGGTGACGGAGTTATCCACAACCGGGCGGTTGTCCACAGAAGTTGAGGCGCCCCGGCGCGGCCCCCTTCCGGTCCCTACCGTCGGGTCCATGACTCTTCGCACAGACATCGGATCACGACGCGGCGCGGCTACGAGCGGACCCGGGCGGGCGCCCGGTTCGGACGGCCGCGCCAGGCGGCGCACGAGGGCGGCACGACCCGGCAGGCACGCGGCGGGCGCGGTCTCGGAGGCGGTACGGCGCCGGGGCGAGGCGCTGTTCCCGGCGACGGCGGCCCCGCCGGAGCCCCACGTGGCCCCGCCCGCACCTTCACCCGTACCCGCGCCTGGACTCGCACCTGGGCGTGCTCCCGCACCCGGGCCTGGACCCGGGCCCGCACCCGCGCCTGGACCTGGGCCCGCACCCACACCCGCACCCGCCTCTGCACCTGCCCGGCCTCTGCCTTCGCCCCTGCTTTCGCCCCTGCCTCCACCTTTGCCGTCTGCGGACCCACCGGACGCGTCGGCACCACCGGACCCGCCGGGGATCCGGGCCCGGGAGCGGTTACGACTCGCGCTGCGCGAGCGGATGCCGCTGTGGGTGCAGTCCCGGTGCGGGCTGGAACGGCGCTCGCTGGCCGCCCTCGCGGTGGTCCTGGTGGTGGCCGCCGGAGGAGCGGGGATCTACTTCTGGACCGGGCGGCCGCAGCAGGTCAGGGCGCCGGAGGTGGTCGTGGCGGCGCGGCCGCTGCCCGAGGCGGCTCCCGCGCCGCCGGAGTCCGCGGCTCCGTCGCCGACCGCTGCCGCCGCCGCGAGCGCGGAGGTCGTGGTGGACGTCGGCGGCAAGGTGCGCAGGCCCGGGGTGTTCACCCTGCCGGCCGGGTCCCGCGTCACCGACGCGCTGCGCGCGGCGGGCGGCGTCCGGCCGGGCACGGACATGACGGGCCTCAACCGGGCCCGGGTCCTGACGGACGGCGAGCAGGTCGTGGTCGGGCTGCCGGCCGGGGCCGCTCCGGCGGGCGGAGGCGGCACCGGCCCCGGAGGAGTCCTGGCGCCTCCAGGGCCGACCGGTCCGCTGAGCCTCAGCACCGCGACCGTGGAGCAGCTCGACGCGCTGCCCGGGGTCGGGCCGGTCCTCGCCCGCCACATCGTCGAGCACCGAACGGAGCACGGGGGTTTCCGTTCGGTCGCCGAGCTGCGCGACGTCAACGGGATCGGCGAGCGCCGGTTCGCGGATCTCGCGCCGCTGGTCAGGCCATGAGCGGGGACGGCCGCCCGGCGGCGCCGTGGGACGACGGGCCGGCCGATCTGCGGCTCGTCCCGCCGGCCCTCGCCGCGTGGGGCGGGGCGGCGCTCGCGGTGGGCGTCGCCGGCTGGTGGACGGTCGGGGGTGTGCTGCTCTGCCTGGGCGGGGCCGCGCTGCTCCTGCTGCCGGCGGCACGGGGCGGACTGCGGGCGACGGCCTGCGCCGGAGTGCTGCTGTGCGCGGCCGCCGGCGCCGCGTCCGGCGCCCTGCACGCGGCGGACCTGCGGCGCGGCCCGGTGCCCGGACTCGCCCGCGAGGGCGGCCGGGTGGCGGTCGACCTGACGGTCACCGCCGACCCCCGGCTCACCCGGCCACGGGTGCGCGGCAGCCGGGCGACTCCGGTGCTGGTGGTCGTCGAGGGCGAGGTGACCCGGGTCGAGGACCGCGACCGCGCGGTGCACCGGACGCGGGCGCCGGTCATGCTGCTCGTCCCCGCGCGGGACGGGCCGGGGGAGGGGCGGCGGGACTGGCAGACGCTGCTGCCCTCGACCCGCATCGCGGTGACCGGGCGGCTCGCCCCGGCACGGGACGGGGACCCCTTCGCCGCCGTGCTGCGGGCCGACGGCGACGGGCCGCCACGGATCACCGGGCCGCCCAGCGCGCTCCAGCGCACGGCCGGGGAGCTGCGCGCCGGGCTGCGCCGGGCGACGGAGGGCCTCGCACCGGACGCGCGGGCGCTGCTTCCGGGCCTGGTGGTGGGCGACACCTCGCGGATCGAGCCCGAGCTGAAGGAGGCGTTCGAGGCGACGGACCTCACCCATCTCCTCGCCGTCTCGGGTTCGAACCTCACGATCGTGCTGCTGCTCCTCATCGGCCGGCCCGGCACCGCGCAGCGCGCCGAGCGGGGCGGGCTCGCTCCGAGGATCGGCATGTCGCTGCGGGTCACGGCGCTCGCCGGGGGCGGGGTGACGCTCGCGTTCGTCGTGGTGTGCCGCCCCGACCCGAGCGTGCTGCGCGCGGCGGCGTGCGGGCTCGTCACCCTGCTCGCGCTCGCGACCGGCCGGCGCCGCTCGCTGATCCCGGCGCTCGCCGCCGTGGCGCTCGGCCTGGTGCTCTACGACCCCTGGCTGGCGCGGAGTTACGGCTTCCTGCTCTCGGTCCTCGCCACCGGCGCCCTGCTCACGGTCGCCCCGCGCTGGAGCGAGGCGCTGCGGCGGCGCGGGGTGCCGGGAAGGATCGCCGAGGCGCTGGGGGCGGCGCTCGCGGCGCAGGCGGTGTGCGCGCCGGTCGTGGTGGTCTTCGCGGCCCGGATGAGTCTGGTCGCGGTCCCCGCCAATCTGCTCGCGGAGCCCGCGGTGGCCCCGGCCACGGTCCTCGGCTTCGCCGTCCTCGGTCTGGCGCCGCTGTGGCCGGGGGCCGCCGAGGCGGTGGCGCGGATCGCGGCCTGGCCCGCCGGATGGATCGCGACGGTGGCCCGCACGGGCGCGGGCCTGCCGGGCGCGGAGACGGCCTGGCCGGACGGCTGGTGGGGCGGCCTGCTGCTCGCGCTGCTCACCGGGCTCGTGGTGCTCGCCGTACGGGGGCTGCCGTACCGGCGGTGGCTGGGCGCGGGGTGTGCCGCGCTGCTGCTCCTGGCGGTCGTCCGGCCGCCGCCGCTGGTGCGGCTGGTCACCGGCTGGCCGCCGCCGGGCTGGGTGTTCGCGATGTGCCAGGTCGGACAGGGCGACGCGACCGTGCTCGCGGCCGGCGGGGACGCCGCCGTCGTGGTGGACGCCGGGCCGGATCCGGCGCTGGTCGACCGGTGTCTCAGGGAGCTCGGGGTGCGCCGGATCCCGCTCCTGGTGCTCACCCACTTCCACGCCGACCATGTGGCCGGCCTGCCGGGGGTGCTGCGCGGCCGGGCGGTGGGCGCGATCCAGACGACGGGGCTCGAAGACCCGCCCTCCCAGGCCGCGTTCGTCCGGCGCACGGCGCGGGTGGCAGGGGTGCCGGTGGTGCGGGCCGCGGCGGGGGAGCGGCGGAGGATCGGTCCGCTGGACTGGCGGGTGCTGTGGCCCCAGGCCGGTCCGGGGGCGCGGTGGGTGGACGAGGAGGGCGAGTCGGCGGCGAACGACGCGAGCGTGACGCTGTTCGTCAGGGCCGCCGGCGAGGTGACCCTGCTGCTCCTCGGTGATCTCGAACCCACCGCCCAACAGCGCCTGTTGCGGGCCTACCCGACGCTGCCGCCCGTGGACGTGCTCAAGGTCGCCCACCACGGTTCGGCCCATCAGGACCCCGGGCTGATACGGGCGGTGCGGCCGAGGCTGGCGCTCGTTTCGGCGGGCCGGGACAACCCGTACGGCCACCCGTCCCCGCGGACGGTGGAGGCGCTGCGGGCGGGCGGGGCGCGGGTGCTGAGCACGGACCGGGACGGGGCCATCGCGGTCACGGGCGCGGGTGAAGGGCTCGCGGCGACGCCGTCTAAAGAAACGCTTGTAAAGGAGTCTTTCTAAAGATACGTTTACATCATGCCGGAGCAGCCTCGCAGCATTCAGCTCACCGACCCCCGTGCTCTGCGCGCCTACGCCCATCCGACCCGGATGACCCTCGTGGGCCTGCTGCGGAGCAGTGGGCCGTTCACCGCCACCAGGGCGGCCGAGCTGACCGGCGAATCGGTGGCCAGCTGCTCGTACCACCTGCGGATACTCGCCAAGTACGGGCTGGTCGAGCAGGCGCCGGGCGGCAAGGGCCGGGAGAAGCCCTGGCAGGCGACGGCCCGGTACACCGAGTGGCCGGGCCACAGCGAGGACGCGGCGGTCGCCCAGGCGGCGGACGCGCTCAGCGGGGCCGTGATCGAGCACTACTTCCACCGGGTCGTGCAGGCCGTGGAGCAGCGCCACTCGCTGCCTGTGGAGTGGCGGGAGGCCGAGCAGTTCGGCGACACGCTGCTCCATCTCACGCCGGAGGAGCTGGCCGGACTCGGGCAGCGGATCGACGAACTGCTGCGCCCCTACGAGGAGCGCGAGACGGATCCGGCCCGGCGCCCCGAGGGCGCGCGGCCCGTGGCCGTCCTGCGGATCGCCTTCGTGGACCGCGAGCTCACCGAGAACGAGAACGACGCCGAAGGACACATCGCCGACGACGAGAAGGAGTGACCCATGGCGATCGCCGAACGCATACCCGCGCTGCTGCGCGAGCGGCCCTTCCGGCGGTACTGGACCGGGCAGACCGTCTCGCTCGCCGGCGATCAGATCTCGCTCATGGCGCTGCCGCTCGCCGCCGTCCTCGTCCTCGGGGCCGACGCCGCCGAGATGGGCTGGCTGAAGACGGCCGAGCTGCTGCCCGCGCTGCTGCTCAACCTGCCGCTCGGCGCCTGGGCGGACCGGCAGGCGCGACGGCGGCGCGCGATGATCCTCGCCGACCTCGGCCGCGCGGCGCTGCTGCTGAGCCTCCCGGTCGCGTACCTGCTCGACGCGCTGACGCTGAGCCAGCTGTACGTGGTGGCCTTCGCGGTCGGGGCGCTCACGGTGCTCTTCGAGGTGTGCAACAGCACGCTGTTCGTGGCGCTCGTCCCCGCCGAGCGGTACGTGCAGGCGAACTCGCTGGTCAACGGCAGCCGTTCAGTGGCGTGGCTGGCGGGACCGGCGATCGGCGGGGTGCTCGTGCAGGTGCTGACCGCGCCGCTGGCGCTGCTCGCGGACGCGGTGACGTACCTCGTCTCGGCGGGCTTCCTGGCCCGGATCAGACCGGTTGAGCCGCCTCCCGCGCCGGTGGAGAAGGGGCACTTCACCGAGGGGCTGCGCTGGGTCGTGCGGGACCGGTCGATGCGGGCGCTGTTCGCCGCGTCCGGCACGGTGCAGTTCTTCAATTTCATGTTCCACACCCTCTTCGTGCTCTACGTGACGACCGAACTCGGGCTGAGCGCGGGGGTGCTGGGCGCGGTGCTGGCGGCCGGGGCCGTGGGTGGGCTGATCGGGGCGGCGTGTGCCGGGGCGGTGGTCCGGCGGATCGGTGTCGGCCCGTCCCTGGTGGCCGGTTTCGTGGGCTTCGCGCTGCCGCTGCTCCTGGTGCCGGCGGCGAGCGGGCCGGTGCCGCTGGTGGCCGGGCTGCTGTTCGCGGCGGAGTTCCTCTCCTGCGTCGGGGTGATGCTGGCCGACATCGCGGTCGGGTCCTTCCAGATGGCCCTGATACCCGACGAGATACGCGCCCGCGCGATGGGCGCCTTCCGGACGCTCAACCACGGCTTCCGCCCGCTGGGAGCGCTGCTCGGCGGTCTGCTCGGCACGGCGTTCGGGCTGCGGCCCACGCTGTGGCTGGCGACGGTGGGCACGCTGCTCGCGGTCGTCTGGGTGCTGCCCTCGCCGCTGGCGCGGCTGCGGGAGCTGCCGGAGCGGGCGCCCGTCGGCGTACACGAGTGAGCGGAATCTTTAATTCGGACTCTCGGTAACACTTCCACCGTTTGCCTCGAACGTGGCAACAGTGATCGAATGCGTCTTCGTTGAAACGGAAACGTCAGCGGTTGTCCGGGGGTACGGGAAGTGTTCGGTCTTTTCGGTAAGCGTGGTTCGGGAGCCTCCCGGGGCGGCCCGCTCGCGGGACTCACGGTTCCGCCGTCGGCGGGTGTCCTCAGCTGCCGGGTCCTCGATCCGGTGAGCGAGCCGGTCCGTCAGGCCGAGTTCGTGGTCAGCGACGCGGCGGGTCGCAAGGTCCTGGCCGGTGAGACCGATCCGTACGGCAGCGTCCTCGCGACCGTGCCGGCCGGCGAGTACCGGCTCGCGATCACGTCCGAGGGCTACACCCCGTACCACGGCAACGCCGTCGTCGACGAGAGCGGCCACGCCGGTCTCGGCGACGTCCGGCTCCAGGTCGCGCCCCAGCAGTCGCTGCCCGCGCCCGGCGACTGGGAGATCGACCCGATGCACTCCCAGATCGGCTTCACCGCGCGGCACATCGGCCTCGCCCGCATCCACGGCCGCTTCAACAGCTTCGCCGGCGCGGTCCGGATCGCGGAGCGCATGGAGCACTCCGCGATGCACGTCGTGATCGACGCGGCCTCCATCGACACCGGCGTCCAGATGCGCGACGACCACCTGCGCTCCGGCGACTTCCTCGACGTTGGCGCGTACCCGACGATGGAGTTCTTCAGCGAGCGCTTCGTCCACAAGGGCGGCAGCCGCTGGGCCGTCACCGGGGCGCTCACCCTGCACGGCGTCAGCCGCACGGTCACCCTCGACACCCAGTACCTGGGTCTCGGCAACGGCCTCCAGGGCGAGACGCGCGGCGCCTGCCGCGCGACCACCGAGCTGCACCGCGAGGACTTCACCCTCACCTGGCAGACCCTCCTGGCCCGCGGCATCGCGGCGGTCGGCTCCAGCATCACCATCGACCTGGACATCCAGATCGTCCCGAAGACCGCCCAGGCCTGAACCGGCCTGTACCGGCCTGTACCGGCCTGAATCAGCCCGTACCGGCCTACGGCTCCTCGCGCCAGCCCTCGTACTCGGCGGCCAGCGCGTCCAGGGCCGCCGGGTCGAGGAGGCCCTCCGGGTCCTCGACGACGACGAGCCACTGGGCGTCCTCGGCGTCGTCCTCGCCGGCGAGCGCGTCGCGGACGAGGCGGGGGTTCTCGGCGAGGCCGAAACGGTCGGGGAGTGCCTCGGCGACCTCTTCGGCGGAGTCGCGGTCGGGCAGGACGAGTACGTGTCTCACATCGTTCACGTGCACATTCTCGGCGATGGGGGGAGTGTCGGTGGCGCGTGGGATCCTTGAGCACGATGGCCACCAAGAAGTCCTCCCCCGACGACCTCCTCGCCCCCGTCACGCTCGCCGTGGGCCAGGAGGACCTGCTGCTCGACCGCGCGGTCCGCGAGGTGGTGGCGGCCGCCCGGGCCTCCGACGCCGACACGGACGTGCGCGACCTCACCGCCGACCAGCTGCCGCCCGGCGCACTCGCGGAGCTCACCAGCCCCTCGCTGTTCGCCGAGCGCAAGGTCCTGATCGTGCGGAACGCGCAGGACCTCGCCGCGGACACCGTCAAGGAGATCAAGACGTATCTCGACGCGCCGGCCGAGGAGATCACCCTCGTGCTGCTGCACCCGGGCGGCGTCAAGGGCAAGGGACTCCTCGACGCGGCCCGCAAGGCGGGCGCGCGCGAGGTGGCCTGCCCCAAGACGACCAAGCCGGCCGAGCGGCTGACGTTCGTCCGGCAGGAGTTCCGGTCGCTCGGCCGGTCCGCCACGCCCGAGGCGTGCCAGTCCCTGGTCGACGCCATCGGCAGCGACCTGCGGGAGCTGGCCTCCGCCGTGGCGCAGCTGACCGCGGACGTCGACGGCACCATCGACGAGGCGGTCGTCGGGCGCTACTACACGGGCCGCGCCGAGGCGTCGTCCTTCACGGTCGCGGACCGCGCCGTCGAGGGTCGCGCCGCCGAGGCCCTGGAGGCCCTGCGCTGGTCCCTTTCGACCGGTGTCGCGCCCGTCCTGATCACCAGCGCCCTCGCCCAGGGCGTCCGCGCCATCGGCAAGCTCTCCTCCGCCCGCGGCGGCCGCCCGGCCGACCTCGCCCGCGAGCTCGGCATGCCCCCGTGGAAGATCGACCGCGTCCGCCAGCAGATGCGCGGCTGGACCCCCGACGGCGTCTCCCTCGCCCTGCGCGCGGTCGCCGAGGCCGACGCGGGGGTGAAGGGCGGCGGCGACGACCCGGAGTACGCCCTGGAGAAGGCCGTCGTCACGATCGCGCGCGCGGCCCGCATGCGCCGCGCCTGACAGCGGGCCCGCGAGCACGACGAAGGCCCCGTCGCCTCCTGGGGAAGGAGAGCGGCGGGGCCTTCGTCGTACAGCTGGGGTGGCTCGTACACGCGTGGCGAACGCGTCTCGCGTACGGAGCCGGGTGGCCGGGCGGGAGCGGTTAGAGGGCCCGCTTGAGTCCCGTACGGCCGGTCACATCAGAGCTCAGCCCTGGAGGGAGGCAACCTTGGTGGCCAGCGCCGACTTCTTGTTGGCGGCGGCGTTCTTGTGGATGACACCCTTCGAGACAGCCTTGTCGAGCTGACGCGAGGCGGCACGAGCGGCAACGGTGGCCTTCTCGAGGTCGCCGGCGGCGACAGCCTCGCGGGCCTTGCGGATCGCGGTCTTGAGCGACGACTTGACGGCCTTGTTGCGCAGGCGCGCCTTCTCGTTGGTCTTGTTCCGCTTGATCTGGGACTTGATGTTCGCCACGAAAAGAGCCTTTACAGGTTCGATGTTTCTTCAGGATGCGCCTTGCAAGCTGAGAGGGCATACAAGACACAGCTGTCCACGGTATCAGCCGCTCTCCACACCGCCCAAACCGAGCACCGGGCCGCAGTCATGGGACCATGGACCCTACGTACCCGTTCCGAACACCGCCCGAGACGAGAAGCCTGCGTGCCCGCGACTCCTACCAACGTGCCCGAGCCGAGCCGTACCGACCCGGCTCTGATCCGCAATTTCTGCATCATCGCGCACATCGACCACGGCAAGTCCACGCTCGCCGACCGGATGCTCCAGCTGACCGGTGTGGTCGACCAGCGGCAGATGCGCGCCCAGTACCTCGACCGGATGGACATCGAGCGTGAGCGCGGCATCACGATCAAGTCCCAGGCGGTCCGTCTGCCCTGGGCCCCCACCGAGGGGTCCGAGCAGGGCCGGACGCACATCCTGAACATGATCGACACGCCCGGGCACGTCGACTTCACCTACGAGGTCTCGCGCTCGCTCGCCGCCTGCGAGGGCACGATCCTGCTGGTGGACGCGGCCCAGGGCATCGAGGCGCAGACCCTGGCCAACCTCTACCTAGCGATGGAGAACGACCTCACCATCGTCCCGGTGCTCAACAAGATCGACCTGCCGGCCGCCCAGCCGGAGAAGTTCGCCGAGGAGCTGGCCAACCTCATCGGCTGCCAGCCGGAGGACGTCCTCAAGGTCTCCGCCAAGACCGGCATGGGCGTCGAGGCGCTGCTCGACCGCGTCGTCCGCGACATCCCGGCCCCCGTCGGCGTCGCCGACGCCCCGGCCCGGGCGATGATCTTCGACTCGGTCTACGACTCGTACCGCGGCGTCGTCACCTATGTCCGTGTCGTCGACGGCCAGCTCAACAAGCGCGAGCGCATCCGGATGATGTCGACCGGCGCCACCCACGAGCTCCTGGAGATCGGCACCAACTCGCCCGAGATGCTGCCGGCTGACGGCCTCGGCGTCGGCGAGGTGGGCTACCTGATCACCGGCGTGAAGGACGTCCGCCAGTCCAAGGTCGGTGACACGATCACCTCGCAGTCCAAGGGCGCCGAGGAGGCGCTCGGCGGCTACAAGGACCCGAAGCCGATGGTCTTCTCCGGTCTGTATCCGCTGGACGGCTCGGACTACCCGGAGCTGCGCGACGCGCTCGACAAGCTCCAGCTCAACGACGCCGCGCTCGTCTACGAGCCGGAGACCTCCGCCGCCCTCGGCTTCGGCTTCCGCGTCGGCTTCCTCGGCCTGCTCCACCTGGACGTGATCCGCGAGCGCCTGGAGCGCGAGTTCGGTCTCGACCTGATCGCCACCGCCCCCAACGTGGTCTACCGCGTGGTCATGGAGGACGGCAGCGAGCACACGGTCACCAACCCGAGCGAGTTCCCCGAGGGCAAGATCAGCGAGGTGTACGAGCCGGTCGTGCGCGCCACGATCCTGGCCCCCACCGAGTTCATCGGCTCGATCATGGAGCTCTGCCAGACCCGGCGCGGCACCCTCCTCGGCATGGACTACCTCTCCGAGGACCGCGTCGAGATCCGCTACACCCTGCCGCTGGCCGAGATCGTCTTCGACTTCTTCGACCAGCTGAAGTCCAAGACCCGCGGCTACGCCTCGCTCGACTACGAGCCCACCGGCGAGCAGGCGTCCAGCCTGGTCAAGGTCGACATCCTGCTGCACGGCGACAAGGTCGACGCCTTCTCGGCGATCACCCACAAGGACGCGGCCTACGCGTACGGTGTGCGGCTCGTCGCCAAGCTGCGCGAGCTCATCCCGCGGCAGGCGTTCGAGGTGCCCATCCAGGCCGCCATCGGCTCCCGGGTCATCGCCCGTGAGACCATCCGCGCCATCCGCAAGGACGTCCTCGCCAAGTGCTACGGCGGTGACATCTCCCGTAAGCGGAAGCTGCTCGAGAAGCAGAAGGAAGGCAAGAAGCGGATGAAGATGGTCGGCTCGGTGGAGGTTCCGCAGGAAGCCTTCATCGCCGTCCTGTCCAGCGACGAGTCGGCGGGCAAGGCCAAGAAGTAGCCGAGCCCCGCCCCGACGAGGCGCTCGTGAGGCCCCACGGGGCCCTCGCGGGGCCCTCGCGAGGTCACCACGAGGCCACCACGAACGGGTCTGCGCGCCGATGGCGTGCAGACCCGTTTGTTATATGCAAGCTCTTACGCGCCAGTCCAAGGCGCTCTACTCTGAAGCCGCCTGAAGGTTACTCGCCAGTTAGTTACGCCTAGTTGCGCCCCGCCTGACCGCACCGCCGCCGCCCGGAGGACGTCGTGAGCGACACCCAGACCCTGATCGAGAACCGGCCGCCGTCCGTCGCGGCGCTCTTCCTGGAGCGCGTCGAGCGGACCCCCGACGCGGAGGCGTACCGATACCCGGTCCCCGCCGCAGGCCAGGGCCCCGACGAGTGGAAGTCGCTCAGCTGGGCGCAGGCCGCAGAGCGCGTCCACGCCATCGCCGCCGGCCTCATCGACCTCGGCGTCCAGCCGGAGGAACGGGTCGCCCTCGCCTCCGCCACCCGCGTCGAGTGGATCCTCGCCGACCTCGGCGTCATGTGCGCCGGCGCCGCCGTCACCACGGTCTACCCGCAGACCAACGCCGAGGAGTCGGCGTTCATCCTCTCCGACTCCGACTCGCGCGTCCTGATCGCCGAGAACGCCGACCAGCTCGCCAAGGCCGTCGAGCGCCGCGCCGACCTGCCCCACCTCCACCACGTCGTCGTCATCGACGCCGAGGGCGCCGACACCTCCGAGGAGTGGGTGCTGACCCTCGCCGACCTGGAGGCGCGCGGCAAGGCGTACCTGGAGAAGCACCCGGAGGTCGTCAAGGAGCGCGTCGGGGCGATCAGCCGCGAGCAGCTCGCCACGCTCATCTACACCTCGGGCACCACCGGCCGCCCCAAGGGCGTCCGCCTGCGCCACGACAGCTGGTCGTACATGGCCAAGGCCATCGCCGCCACCGGTCTCGTCACCCAGGACGACGTCCAGTACCTGTGGCTGCCGCTCGCCCACGTCTTCGGCAAGGTGCTCACCTCGGGCCAGATCGAGGTCGGCCACGTCACCGCCGTCGACGGCCGCATCGACAAGATCATCGTGAACCTGCCGATCGTGCAGCCCACCTACATGGCCGCCGTCCCGCGCATCTTCGAGAAGGTCTACAACGGCGTCGCCGCCAAGGCCCGCGAGGGCGGCGGGGCCAAGTACAAGATCTTCCAGTGGGCGGCCGGCATCGCCCGCGAGTACGCCAAGGTCACCCAGGACAACTTCCGCCGCACCGGCACCGCCTCCGCGCCCTTCGGCCTCGCCGCCAAGCACAAGGTCGCCGACGCTCTCGTCTACAAGAAGCTCCGCGAGGCCTTCGGCGGCCGGCTGCGCGCCGCCGTCTCCGGCTCCGTGGCGCTCGCCCCCGAGATCGGCTACTTCTTCTCCGGCGCCGGCATCCACATCCTGGAGGGCTACGGCCTCACCGAGTCCTCCGCCGCCTCCTTCGTCAACCCCGGCGAGGCCTACCGCACCGGCACCGTCGGCAAGCCGCTGCCCGGCACCGAGGTCCGCATCGCCGACGACGGCGAGATCCTGCTGCGCAGCCCCGGCATCATGGAGGGCTACCACGGCCTGCCGGAGAAGACCGCCGAGGTCCTGGAGCCGGACGGCTGGTTCCACACCGGCGACATCGGCGAGCTGTCCGCCGACGGCTACCTGCGCATCACCGACCGCAAGAAGGACCTCTTCAAGACCTCCGGCGGCAAGTACATCGCCCCGACGGAGATCGAGGGCCAGTTCAAGGCCGTCTGCCCGTTCGTCTCCAACATCGTGGTGCTCGGCGCCGACCGCAACTACTGCACCGCGCTCATCGCCCTCGACGAGCCCGCCATCCAGGGCTGGGCCGCCGAGCACGAGCTCGGCGGCAAGTCGTACGCCGAGGTCGTCGCCGCCCCGCAGGTCGAGAAGCTCATCGAGGGCTACGTCACCCGCCTCAACGCGGGCCTCCAGCGCTGGCAGACGATCAAGAAGTTCCGCCTGCTGCCGCGCGACCTGGACGTCGAGCACGGCGAGCTCACGCCGAGCCTGAAGATGAAGCGGCCGGTGGTGGAGCGGACCTACCAGCACCTGATCGACGAGATGTACGAGGGCGCGCGGGAGGCGTAACCCCCCTGGCCTGCGGATTCAGGAGTTATCCACAGGCTCGGCGGAGATGTCGGGCGGTACGGGACAATGGCTTCATGCCTTCCGTACTGCCCGATGGTGAGCCCATGCCCGAGGACGGGGCGCTGCCCGCCCACGCCCTTGAGGGCGCCGGGGAGCGCCCCCTCGGGTTCTATCTGCACGTGCCGTACTGCGCCACCCGGTGCGGTTACTGCGACTTCAACACCTACACCGCGAGCGAGCTGCGCGGTGCCGGCGGCGTGCTCGCCTCCCGGGAGAACTACGCCGGGCAGGTCGCCGAGGAGATACGGCTCGCCCGCAAGGTCCTCGGCGACGACCCGCGCCCCGTGCGGACCGTCTTCGTCGGCGGCGGCACGCCCACGCTGCTCGACGCGGGCGACCTCGTGGCGATGCTCGGGGCGATCCGGGACGAGTTCGGGCTCGCCGACGACGCCGAGGTGACGACGGAGGCCAACCCGGAGTCCGTCGACCCCGCGTATCTGGCCACGCTGCGCGAGGGCGGCTTCAACCGGATCTCCTTCGGCATGCAGAGCGCCCGGCAGCACGTGCTGAAGATCCTCGACCGCAGCCACACGCCCGGGCGGCCGGAGGCGTGCGTCGCCGAGGCGCGGGCCGCCGGCTTCGAGCACGTCAACCTCGACCTGATCTACGGCACGCCCGGCGAGTCCGACGACGACTGGCGGGCGTCCCTCGACGCGGCGATCGGCGCCGGACCCGACCACATCAGCGCCTACGCGCTGATCGTCGAGGAGGGCACCCAGCTGGCCCGGCGCATCCGGCGCGGCGAGATACCCATGACGGACGACGACGCCCACGCCGACCGGTACCTGATAGCGGAGGACGTGCTCTCCGGAGCGGGCTTCCAGTGGTACGAGGTCTCCAACTGGGCCACCTCCGACGCCGGCCGCTGCCTCCACAACGAGCTCTACTGGCGCGGTGCCGACTGGTGGGGCGCCGGCCCGGGCGCCCACAGCCACGTCGGCGGCGTCCGCTGGTGGAACGTGAAGCACCCGGGTGCGTACGCGGCGGCGCTGGGCTCCGGCAAGTCGCCGGGGGCCGGGCGCGAGGTCCTGTCGGACGAGGACCGGCGCGTGGAGCGGGTGCTCCTTGAGCTCCGGCTGCGGGAGGGCGTCGAGTTGGGACTGCTGAAGCCGGCGGGTCTGGCGGCGGCGGAGCGGGCGCTGGCGGACGGCCTGCTGGACGCCGCGCCGTACGCGGCGGGACGGGCGGTGCTGACGCTGCGGGGCCGACTGCTGGCCGACGCGGTGGTGCGGGACCTGGTGGACTAGGGCGCCCACGCCCGTGCGGGCGTCACGGCGCCGTCACGAAGTCGATCAGTTCTTCGACCCGGCCCAGCAGCTCCGGCTCCAGGTCCTTGTACGAGCGCACCCGCGACAGGATGTGCTGCCACGCCGCGCCCGTGTTCTCCGGCCAGCCGAGGGCGCGGCAGACGCCGGTCTTCCAGTCCTGGCCGCGGGGGACGGTGGGCCAGGCGGGGATGCCGAGGGCGGCGGGCTTCACGGCCTGCCAGACGTCGATGTAGGGGTGGCCGACGACGAGGACGTCCGGGGAGGAGACCTGGGCGGCGATGCGGGACTCCTTGGAGCCCTCGACCAGGTGGTCGACCAGGACGCCGAGGCGGGCGTCCGGGGCCGGGGCGAAGTCGGCGACGATGGCCGGCAGGTCGTCGACGCCCTCCAGGTACTCGACGACGACGCCCTCGATCCGCAGGTCGTCGCCCCAGACACGCTCCACCAGCTCGGCGTCGTGGCGGCCCTCGACGTAGATCCGGCCCGCCCTGGCGACCCGGGCCCGGGCGCCCGGGACGGCGATCGAGCCGGAGGCGGTACGGGTGGGGCGCGCCGGGGCGCCCGAGGAGGGGCGGACCAGGGTGACGACCCGGCCCTCCAGGAGGAAGCCGCGCGGTTCCAGCGGGAAGACCCGGTGCTTGCCGAAGCGGTCCTCCAGCGTCACCGTGCCCGCCTCGCAGCGGATCACGGCACCGCAGAACCCGGTCGTGACCTCCTCGACGACGAGGTCACGGTCCGCCGGGACCTCCGGCACGGGGGCCGATTTCTTCCAAGGAGGTGTCAGATCCGGGTTGTAGCTGCGCATTTGGGGGACGCTACGACACCTCGAAGCGGCGTGCCAGTTCATCGCGCTGGCGTCGTACGAACGCCGCGTCCACCACCGCGCCGTGCCCCGGCACGTACACCGCCTCCTCGCCGCCCAGCGAGAGCAGCCGGTCGAGGGCGGCCGGCCAGCGGATGGGGATGGCGTCCGGGCCCGCCTGGGGTTCGCCGGACTCCTCGACGAGGTCGCCGCAGAAGACCACCTCAGTGGCGCCGGGTACGAAAAGGGCCAGGTCGTGGCCCGTGTGGCCGGGGCCGACGTTCGCGAGGAGGACCTGACGGCCGCCGAGGTCGAGGGTCCACTCGCCGGAGACGGTGTGCCGCGGGGCCACCAGCGCCTCGACGGCCTCCGCCGCGACCGCCTCGTCCACCCCGTGCCGTACCGCGTCCGCCCGCAGCTCGTCCGCCTCCCGCCGCAGCAGCGCGTCCACGCCCACCGCGCCGAACACCTCGGCACCGGCGAAGACCGCCGTGCCGAGCACATGGTCGAAGTGCGGATGGCTGAGTGCGATGTGCGTCACCCTGCGGCCGCCCGTGAGAGCCGCCACATCCGCGTGGAGTTCGGCGCCCTGCGCGAGCGTGGCGCCCGTGTCGTACAGCAGCACCGCGTCCCGCCCGGTCACCAGGCCCACCGTGGCGTCCCAGCCCGGCAGCCGGCGGCGGCCCACGCCCTCGCCGAGCCGCTCCCAGCCGTACGCTTCCCAGTCCGTGTCCATGGCGAGACGCTAACCGTTGCGGCGCCGCCGAGCCCGCCTCCTTGCCAGGAGCGATGTCCGCCGCCGTACACTGGCCGGGGGTTTCCTGGCACTCGGACAGGGTGAGTGCCAAAACCGGAGCAACCGGAACCGGATCGACAGCTGGAGGTGCGCACGATGCTCAGCGAACGCAGACTCGAGGTGCTGCGCGCCATCGTCCAGGACTACGTCGGGACGGAGGAGCCCGTCGGCTCCAAGGCGCTCACCGAGCGGCACAGGCTCGGCGTCTCGCCCGCCACCGTGCGCAACGACATGGCCGTCCTGGAGGAGGAGGGCTACATCGCCCAGCCCCACACCAGTGCCGGCCGCATCCCCACCGACAAGGGCTACCGCCTCTTCGTCGACCGGCTGGCCGGCGTCAAGCCGCTGTCCACCCCCGAGCGGCGCGCCATCCACAACTTCCTCGACGGAGCCGTCGACCTCGACGACGTCGTCGGCCGCACGGTCCGGCTGCTCGCGCAGCTGACCCGCCAGGTCGCCGTCGTGCAGTACCCGTCGCTGACCCGTTCGACGGTCCGGCACGTGGAACTGCTGTCACTCGCCCCCGCCCGGCTGATGCTCGTGCTCATCACGGACACCGGCCGGGTCGAGCAGCGCGTGATCGACTGCCCGGCGCCCTTCGGCGAGACCTCCCTCGCCGACCTGCGGGCCCGCCTCAACAGCCGCGTCGTCGGCCGCCGCTTCGCGGACGTGCCGCAGCTGGTGCAGGACCTGCCGGAGTCCTTCGAGGACAGCGAGGACCGCGGCACGGTGTCGACCGTGCTCGCGACCCTGCTCGAAACCCTGGTGGAGGAGCAGGAGGAGCGGCTCATGATCGGCGGCACCGCCAATCTGACCCGCTTCGGACACGACTTCCCCCTGACGATCAGGCCCGTCCTGGAGGCGCTTGAGGAGCAGGTCGTGCTCCTCAAGCTGCTCGGCGAGGCCAAGGAGTCGGGCATGACCGTACGCATCGGGCACGAGAACGCCCACGAGGGCCTGACGTCCACGTCGGTCGTCTCGGTCGGCTACGGTTCCGGCGGCGAGGCAGTCGCCAAACTCGGCGTGGTCGGACCGACCCGCATGGATTACCCCGGAACGATGGGAGCGGTACGCGCAGTGGCACGTTACGTCGGACAGATCCTGGCGGAGTCGTAAGTGGCCACCGACTACTACGCCGTACTCGGCGTTCGCCGCGACGCGTCGCAGGACGAGATCAAGAAGGCCTTCCGCCGGCTCGCCCGTGAGCTTCACCCGGACGTGAACCCGGACCCGAAGACTCAGGAGCGGTTCAAGGAGATCAACGCCGCTTACGAGGTGCTGTCGGACCCGCAGAAGAAGCAGGTCTACGACCTCGGCGGTGACCCGCTGTCCGCCTCCGGCGGCGGCGCCGGGGCCGGCGGCTTCGGCGCGGGCGGCTTCGGGAACTTCTCGGACATCATGGACGCCTTCTTCGGTACGGCGTCCCAGCGCGGCCCGCGCTCGCGCACCCGGCGCGGCCAGGACGCGATGATCCGCCTGGAGGTCACCCTCGACGAGGCGGCCTTCGGCACCACCAAGGACATCCAGGTCGACACGGCCGTCGTCTGCACCACCTGCTCCGGCGAGGGCGCCGCGCCCGGCACCTCCGCGCAGACGTGTGACATGTGCCGCGGCCGCGGTGAGGTCTCGCAGGTCACCCGGTCCTTCCTGGGCCAGGTCATGACCTCGCGCCCCTGCCCGCAGTGCCAGGGCTTCGGCACGGTCGTGCCGACCCCGTGCCCGGAGTGCGCCGGCGACGGCCGCGTGCGGTCCCGCCGTACGCTCACGGTCAAGATCCCGGCCGGTGTCGACAACGGCACCCGCATCCAGCTCGCGGGCGAGGGCGAGGTCGGCCCCGGCGGCGGCCCCGCCGGCGACCTGTACGTCGAGATCCACGAGATCCCGCACGAGACCTTCCAGCGCCGTGGCGACGACCTGCACTGCACGGTCACCATCCCGATGACGGCGGCCGCGCTCGGCACGAAGGTGCAGCTGCAGACGCTCGACGGCCTCGAGGACGTCGACATCCGCCCGGGCACCCAGTCCGGCCAGTCGATCCCGCTGCACGGCCGCGGCATCACGCACCTGCGCGGCAACGGGCGCGGCGATCTCATCGTCCACGTCGAGGTGCAGACCCCGACGAAGCTCGACGCGGAGCAGGAGCGGCTGCTGCGCGAGCTGTCCAAGCTGCGCGGCGAGGAGCGCCCGCAGGGGCAGTTCCAGCCCGGGCAGCAGGGGCTGTTCTCGCGCCTGAAGGACGCGTTCAACGGGCGCTAGGCGTTCTGCCGGGGGTCCCGTTCAACGGACGCTGAGCCCGGCTTCGTACAACCGAGGGGCGGCCCGCACCACGTGCGGGCCGCCCCTTCGCGTATCGCCGCCGTACCGATTCGGCGCCGTCGCACCGGCATGGCACGATGCCTGCATGTCCACCGCTCTGAACGATCTCTCTCGGCATCCGATCGTGCAGGCCCCCATGGCGGGTGGCGCCTCCTGTCCCGAGCTCGTCGGTGCCGTGTGCGAGGCCGGCGCACTGGGCTTCCTGGCCGGCGGGTACAAGACCGCGGGCGGGCTCTACCAGGAGATCAAGCAGGTGCGCGCGCTCACCGCGCGGCCGTTCGGGGTCAACCTGTTCATGCCGCCGGGCGGCCAGTCCGCCGATCCGGCGGCCGTCGAGGTGTACCGGCACCAGCTGGCCGGCGAGGCCACCTGGTACGAGACGGAGCTCGGTGACGCCGAGCAGGGCCGGGACGACGCGTACGAGGCCAAGCTGGCGATCCTGCTCGACGACCCGGTGCCGGTCGTCTCCTTCACCTTCGGCTGCCCGGACCGCGACGCGCTGCACGCGTTCGCCCGGGTCCGTACGTACACGATCGTCACCGTCACCTCGGTCGAGGAGGCCCGGACGGCCGAGCGGGCCGGGGCCGACGCGATCTGTGTGCAGGGCACGGAGGCCGGCGGGCACCAGGGCACCCACCGGGACGACCCGGCGGACCTGCCCGGCGCCGGCAGCGGCCGCGGACTGCTTCCGCTGCTGACCGAGGTCCGCGAGGCCGTGCGGCTGCCGATCATCGCGACCGGCGGGATCATGCGGGGCCGCCAGATCGCCGCCGTGCTCGCGGCGGGCGCCGACGCGGCCCAGCTCGGCACCGCCTTCCTGGTCTGCCCCGAGTCCGGGGCGCATCCGCTGCACAAGCGCGCCCTGACCGACCCGCTCTTCACGCACACCGAGCTGACCCGGGCGTTCTCGGGGCGGGCGGCCAGGGGCCTGGTGAACCGTTTCATGCGCGAGCACGGGCCGTACGCACCCGCCGCGTACCCCGAGGTGCACC
Source organism: Streptomyces sp. NPDC004788 (assembly GCF_053601115.1). Taxonomy (NCBI): domain Bacteria; kingdom Bacillati; phylum Actinomycetota; class Actinomycetes; order Kitasatosporales; family Streptomycetaceae; genus Streptomyces; species Streptomyces sp. NPDC004788. The sequence goes on along the minus strand of NZ_JBSGBF010000061.1, from coordinate 23,159 downwards.
ACCTCACGGCGCCGTTGCGCAAGGCCGCCGCGACCGCCGGGGACCCGCAGGGCATGGCCCTGTGGGCGGGGCAGGGCCACCGGCTGGCCCGGGAGCTGCCGGCCGGGCGGCTCGTCGAGGTCCTCGCCGAGGAACTCGCGGAAGAGCTCGCGGCCGTCGGTACCGTCACCACACCAGGCAACAAGCCAGGCAGCGGGCCGGGCAACAAGCCAGGCAGCAACAGGCCGAGTAACAGGTCGAGCAACAGGAGCACCTCGTGACCGCACCCGTCTTCGTCGTCGACGCCGTCCCCGCCGTCGGCGGGTTCCTCCTCGACGGGCCGGAAGGCCGGCACGCCGTCTCCGTGAAGCGACTGCGCGCGGGGGAGGAGCTGGTGCTCACCGACGGGCGGGGCGCGTGGGCGCAGTGCGTGGTCGTCGCCGCCGAGGGCAAGGACCAGCTGTCGGTCGAGGTCACCGCCGTCCACGAGGACCCGGAGCCCGCGCCCCGCATCACCGTCGTCCAGGCCCTGCCCAAGGGCGACCGCGGCGAACTCGCCGTCGAGACCATGACGGAGACCGGCGTCGACGCGATCGTGCCGTGGGCCGCGTCCCGCTGCATCACGCAGTGGAAGGGCGACCGCGGTCTGAAGGCGCTCGGCAAGTGGCGGGCCACCGCCCGCGAGGCCGGCAAGCAGTCGCGCCGCACCCGTTTCCCCGACGTCGCCGAGCTGATGACGTCCAAGCAGGTCGCCGCGCTGCTCGGGGGCGCCGACTTCGCCGCCGTGCTGCACGAGGACCGCGACCACCCGAGCGGCGCGCTCGCGACGGCGGAGCTGCCCGGGAAGGGGTCGATCGTGCTCGTCGTCGGGCCCGAAGGGGGCGTGTCCCCGGAGGAGTTGGCGCTCTTCGAGGAGGCGGGCGCCCGGCCGTACCGGCTGGGACACAGCGTGCTGCGCACGTCGACTGCGGGGACGGCGGCGGCGGCGCTGGTGCTCGGCCGCACCGGACGCTGGTCCTGAAGGGCCGGTGTCCGGCCCGCGTTGTCAGTCGGCCCCGATAGCATCTGATCGACATCGAGAGTGGCGTCGAGCGTGACGTCGACAGTGGCGTCGAGAGCGACGTCGACCGAGGCGAGGAGGCCCGGGCATGGCCGGAGAGCCGCAGAGCGACTGCCTGTTCTGCAAGATCGCGGCGGGGGAGGTCCCGGCGACGATCGTGCGCGAGACGGAGACGACGGTCGCGTTCCGCGACATAAACCCGCAGGCGCCCACGCACGTCCTAGTGATCCCGCGACGGCACTACCCGGACGCCGCGTCGCTCGCCGCCGCGGAGCCGATGGTCGCCGCGGACGTACTGCGCGAGGCCGGCGAGGTCGCCGAGCAGGAGAAGATCGACGGCAGCGGCTTCCGGATCGTCTTCAACACCGGCGCGGGCGCCGGCCAGACCGTCTTCCACGCCCATGCGCACGTGCTCGGCGGGCGCGGCCTCAACTGGCCGCCCGGATAGGCCCGGACGGTCCCCTTGTCCGTACGTGAACTGGTCGTCCTCGGCACGGCCAGCCAGGTCCCGACCCGGCACCGCAACCACAACGGCTATCTGCTGCGCTGGGACGGGCAGGGCATCCTCTTCGACCCCGGCGAGGGCACCCAGCGGCAGATGCTGCGGGCCGGGGTCGCGGCGCACGACCTGAACCGGATCTGTGTCACGCACTTCCACGGGGACCACTCGCTGGGCCTGGCCGGGGTGATCCAGCGGATCAACCTCGACCAGGTCCCGCACCCGGTCACCGCGCACTACCCGGCGAGCGGGCAGCGCTTCTTCGAGCGGCTGCGGTACGCGACGGCCTACCGCGAGACGGTGCGGCTGGCCGAGGCGCCGGTCGACGCCGACGGGCCGCTCGCGGTCACCGACGGGTTCACGCTCGACGCACGCCGGCTCTCCCACCCCGTCGAGTCGTACGGCTACCGGCTCACCGAGCCGGACGGGCGGCGCATACTCCCGGCGCGGCTCGCCGCGCACGGCATCGCCGGGCCGGACGTCGGCCGGATCCAGCGTGAGGGCGTTCTCGGCGGTGTCACGCTGGAGGACGTGAGCGAGGTGCGGCGCGGGCAGCGGTTCGCGTTCATCATGGACACGCGGCTGTGTGACGGGGTGTACGAGCTCGCCGAGGGCGCCGACATGCTCGTCATCGAGTCGACCTTCCTCGACGAGGACGTCCAGCTCGCCGTCGACCACGGTCATCTGACCGCCGGTCAGGCCGCGGCGGTCGCGCGGGACGCGGGCGTACGGCACCTCGTGCTCACGCACTTCTCGCAGCGGTACGCCGATCCGGCGGAGTTCGAGCGGCAGGCGCGGGCGGCCGGGTTCGCGGGCGAGCTGACCGTCGCCCAGGATCTGATGAGGGTCCCCATGCCCAAGCGCTAGACGCCCAAGCGCCAGAGGCCCGAGCGTCAGACCAGTACCACCCGCACGCGAGATCCAGGAAGCAGCACCACCATGCCGGTACCCAAGGCCGAACTCCACCTCCACATCGAAGGCACCCTCGAACCCGAGCTGGCCTTCGCGCTCGCCGAGCGCAACGGCGTCACCCTGCCGTACGCGGACACGGCCGCGCTGCGGGAGGCGTACAGCTTCAGCGACCTCCAGTCCTTCCTGGACCTCTACTACTCCCTCATGGCCGTGCTCCGCACCGCCGACGACTTCACCGACCTCGCCGACGCCTACCTCGCGCGCGCCGCCGCGCAGGGCGTACGGCACGCCGAGATCTTCTTCGACCCGCAGGCGCACGCCGTCCGCGGCGTCCCCATGGGTGTCGTCGTGGAGGGCCTCACGGCCGCGCTCGACCGGGCCGAGGAGCGCCACGGCATCTCCACCCGCCTCATCATGTGCTTCCTCCGTGACGAGTCCGCCGAGTCCGCGCTGGCCACCCTCGACGCGGCGAAGCCGTACCTCGACCGGATCACCGGCGTCGGCCTCGACTCGGCGGAGGTCGGGCACCCGCCGGCCAAGTTCCGCGCGGTGTACGAGGAGGCCGCGCGGCTCGGGCTGCGGCGCGTCGCCCACGCGGGCGAGGAGGGGCCCGCGGAGTACATCCGCGAGGCACTCGACGTGCTGGGCGTGGAGCGGGTGGACCACGGGCTGCGGTGTCTGGAGGACCCGGACCTGGTGGACCGGCTGGTGCGCGAGCGGGTGCCGCTGACGCTCTGCCCGCTGTCGAACGTGCGGCTGCGCGCGGTCGACGTCCTGGAGCAGCATCCACTGCGGCGGATGCTCGACGCGGGGCTGGTCGCGACGGTGAACTCGGACGACCCGGCGTACTTCGGCGGTTACGTCGGGGACAACTTCACCGCGGTGCGGGAGGCGCTGGGCCTGGCGCCGGAGCAGCTGCGGACGCTGGCCCGGAACTCGTTCCTGGCGTCGTTCCTGGAAGACGACGAGGAGCGGCGCGAGCGGTACCTGGCGGAGGTCGAGGCGTACGACTTCGGGGCGTAGCAGTCCTTCGGACGGACGGACGGACGGACGGACGGGCGGACGGGCGAGCGCGCGGACGAGCGGACGGACGGGCGGGCGGCCGGGCGAACGGGCGGGCGTACGGGCGGGGCGGGGCGTCTGCGCCCGGGGCCCGCAGCACACACGGCGGCGCGACCGCTCGGGCGTTCCAGGAACCGAACCGGGAAATGAGACGGCGCCCGGTGATCCACCTGCGCGCGGCACCATGTGTAGCAAGCACCCGAGTGGGCGGAGACGGCGTTCATCCCCGGGCGCGGAGTCGTCGCGTCCACCTCGCCCCATCGTCCCCTTCGGGCACACTGTCCGGACCAGCACCACGTGCCGATCCGCCGCACCATGATCGGGGAGCCCGCCGTGACCGACCGCGACCGCGACCGCGACCGCCGCACCGACGTCGACCCGCTCGTGTGCCTGCGCGAGCCCACCGACCCGGACTGCGACGTCTTCCTCACCGGCACGGTCTTCCTCGACATCATCTTCACCGGCCTCGACAGCGCCCCCGTCCGCGGCACCGAGTCCTGGGCCCGCGGCATGGGCTCCAGCCCCGGCGGCGTCGCCAACATGGCCACCGCGCTCGCCCGGCTCGGCCTGCGCACCTCGCTCGCCGCCGCGTTCGGCGACGACCACTACGGCGAGTACTGCTGGGACGCTCTTGAGCAGGGCGAGGGCATCGACCTCTCGCTGTCGCGGACCGTGCCCGGCTGGCACTCGCCCGTCACCGTCTCCATGGCGTACGAGGGCGAGCGCACGATGGTCTCGCACGGCCACGCCGCCCCGCCGCTCGACGGCGCCCTGCCCGCCTACCCGCCGCACGCCCGCGCCGCCGTCGCCTCCCTCGTGCCCGGCCGCAGCGAGGAGTGGGTGGCCCGGGCCGCCCGCGGCGGGGCCAAGGTGTTCGCGGACGTCGGCTGGGACGACACGGGGCACTGGGACCTGGCCGGCCTGACCGACCTGGAGCACTGCGAGGCCTTCCTGCCGAACGCGGCCGAGGCCATGCGCTACACCCGCACCGACTGCCCGCGGGCCGCCGCCCGGGCGCTCGCGGACAAGGTCCGCTACGCCGTCGTCACCCTCGGATCGGAGGGCGCCTACGCCGTGGACGGCGCCACCGGCGAGACCGCCGAGGTGCCCGCGATCCAGGTCGCCGCCCTCGACCCGACCGGCGCCGGGGACGTCTTCGTCGCCGGTTTCGTCACCGGCACCCTGGCCGGCTGGCCGCTCGCAGACCGGCTCGCCTTCGCCGGGCTGACGGCCGCGCTGTCCGTGCAGGAGTTCGGCGGCTCGCTGTCCGCGCCGACCTGGGGCGAGATCGCCGCCTGGTGGCAGCAGGTCCAGGGCCACGAGGGCCAGGACCCGGCCGCCCTGCGCGACCGCTACGCCTTCCTGGAGCGCCTCCTGCCCGTCCCGGCCCGCCCCTGGCCGCTCCGCCGCGCCGTCCCCACCATCGGCTTCCGCCCGGCGCCGGCCCCGTAAAAAGCGTTCAGGGTTGTCCGACCCGAGTCGTAGGCTTGGTATCCGAGAGGTTGTCGAGCAGCGAGAACCCTGCGACGGGAGGTATGTGCAGGCCACAGTGCCGGCCCATGACTCAGACACCCACAGCCCACGCCCCTGCGCCGGGGCAGGCACGCGCTCAGTTCACCGTCCCCGCGAAGCACCCGATGGTGGTGGTCCTCGGATCCGGTGACGCCTTGCTGCGCGTGATCGAGGAGGCGTTCCCGTCCACGGACATCCACGTGCGGGGAAACCAGATCAGCGCCGTCGGCGACCCCGGTGAAGTCGCCCTGATACAGCGCCTGTTCGACGAGATGATGCTGGTGCTCCGCACCGGACAGCCGATGACGGAGGACGCCGTGGAACGGTCGATCGCCATGCTGCGGGAGGAGAACGGGGAGGCGGGGGCCGAGACGCCGTCCGAGGTGCTCACGCAGAACATCCTCTCCAGCCGCGGCCGCACCATCCGCCCCAAGACCCTCAACCAGAAGCGCTATGTCGACGCCATCGACAAGCACACCATCGTCTTCGGCATCGGCCCCGCCGGCACCGGCAAGACGTACCTGGCCATGGCCAAGGCGGTCCAGGCCCTGCAGTCCAAGCAGGTCACCCGGATCATCCTGACCCGGCCGGCCGTCGAGGCCGGCGAGCGGCTCGGCTTCCTGCCCGGCACGCTCTACGAGAAGATCGACCCGTACCTGCGCCCGCTGTACGACGCGCTGCACGACATGCTCGACCCGGACTCCATCCCCAAGCTGATGGCCAACGGGACGATCGAGGTCGCGCCGCTCGCGTACATGCGGGGCCGGACGCTCAACGACGCGTTCATCATCCTCGACGAGGCGCAGAACACGAACCCCGAGCAGATGAAGATGTTCCTCACCCGCCTCGGCTTCGACTCGAAGATCGTCATCACCGGTGACATCACCCAGGTCGACCTGCCCGGCGGCACGAAGAGCGGTCTGCGCCAGGTCCGCGACATCCTCGACGGGGTCCAGGACGTGCACTTCTCGACGCTCACGTCGCAGGATGTCGTCCGGCACAAGCTCGTCGGCCGTATCGTCGACGCGTACGAGCAGTACGACATCCGCAACGAGGGCAAGCGCGAGAGCCGGCACGATGGCCGCCGCGACGGCCGCCGTGAGGACCGTCGTGAGGACCGCAACGGGAAGTAGAAGCAACAGCACATGTCGATCGACGTCAACAACGAGTCCGGCACCGAGGTCGACGAGCAGGCGATCCTCGACATCGCCCGCTACGCGCTCGGGCGCATGCGCATCCACCCGCTCTCCGAGCTCTCGGTGATCGTCGTGGACGCCGAGGCGATGGAGCAGCTCCACATCCAGTGGATGGACCTGCCGGGCCCGACGGACGTCATGTCCTTCCCGATGGACGAGCTGCGCCCGCCGTCGAAGGACGACGAGGAGCCCCCGCAGGGCCTCCTCGGCGACATCGTGCTCTGCCCCGAGGTCGCCAAGAAGCAGGGCGACGAGGCCCCGACGCGGCACTCCATGGACGAGGAGCTCCAGCTGCTCACCGTCCACGGAGTGCTGCACCTGCTCGGCTACGACCACGAGGAGCCGGACGAGAAGGCCGAGATGTTCGGCCTCCAGGCCGCCATCGTGGACGGCTGGCGTGCGGAGAAGGGCCTGACCGGCCCGTCGCCGGCGCCGACCGTCTCCTGACCCCGGACGGGACAGGACAGGTCCGTCCGTCATGAACGCACAACTGATCCTGGGCGCCGTCGCGCTGGTCGTCGTCGCGTGGCTCGCCGCCTGCGCCGAGGCCGGCATGGCCCGCGTCTCCAGCTTCCGCGCCGCCGAGGCCGTCCGGACCGGGCGGCGCGGCGCCGAGAAGCTGGCGCAGGTCGCCTCCGACCCGACCCGCTATCTCAACGTGGCGCTGCTCGTCCGCGTCGCGTGCGAGACGGCGGCCGGCGTCCTCGTCACGTACGCCTGCCTCGAAGCCTTCCCGGAGACCTGGCAGGCGCTGCTCGTCGCCATCGCCGTCATGGTGCTCGTCTCGTACGTCGCCGTCGGCGTCTCGCCGCGTACCATCGGCCGCCAGCACCCGCTGAACACGGCGACGGCGGCCGCGTACGTGCTGCTGCCACTGGCCCGCATCATGGGCCCGATCCCGCAGCTGCTCATCCTCATCGGCAACGCGGTCACCCCCGGCAGGGGCTTCCGCAAGGGCCCGTTCGCCTCCGAGGCCGAGCTGCGGGCGATGGTCGACCTCGCCGAGCAGGAGTCGCTGATCGAGGACGAGGAGCGCCGCATGGTGCACTCGGTCTTCGAGCTCGGCGACACGCTCGTCCGCGAGGTGATGGTGCCGCGCACCGACCTCGTCGCCATCGAGCGCTACAAGACCGTCCGCCAGGCCCTCACCCTCGCGCTGCGCTCCGGCTTCTCCCGGATCCCGGTGACCGGTGAGAACGAGGACGACATCGTCGGCATCGTGTACCTGAAGGACCTGGTCCGCAAGACGCACATCAACCGCGACGCCGAGGCCGACCTGGTGTCCACCGCGATGCGCCCGGCGGCCTTCGTGCCCGACACCAAGAACGCCGGCGACCTGCTGCGCGAGATGCAGCAGGAGCGCAACCACGTCGCCGTCGTCATCGACGAGTACGGCGGCACGGCCGGGATCGTCACCATCGAGGACATCCTGGAGGAGATCGTCGGCGAGATCACCGACGAGTACGACCGGGAGCTGCCGCCCGTCGAGGAGCTCGGCGACGAGCGCTACCGGGTCACCGCCCGCCTCGACATCGGCGACCTCGGCGAGCTCTACGGCTTCGGCCCGGACGAGTACGACGACGAGGACGTCGAGACGGTCGGCGGACTGCTCGCCAAGGCCCTCGGGCGGGTGCCGATCGCCGGCGCCAACTCGGTCGTCGAACTCCCCGACGGGCGGACCCTGCGGCTCACCGCCGAGTCCCCGGCCGGCCGCCGGAACAAGATCGTGACCGTGCTCGTCGAACCGGTCGGCACCGCCGGCCCCGAGGAGGGAACCGAGTCGTGACGCCCGACCAGCTGCGCGCCTTCTGCCTGGACTTCAACGACGCGACGGAGGAGTTCCCCTTCGGGCCCGACGTCTCCGTCTTCAAGGTGGCCGGGAAGATGTTCGCGCTGTCCTGGCTGGACGGCGACCCGCTCACGGTCAACCTCAAGTGCGACCCGGACGACGCCGTACGGCTCCGCGAGGAGTACCCGGCGATCGCCCCCGGCTACCACATGAACAAGCGGCACTGGAACACGGTGAACGTGGGAGAGCTCCCGGACCGGATGGTCCGGGAGCTCGTCGAGGACTCGTACGACCTGGTGGTCGCCGGGCTTCCGAAGGCGGTACGGCTCCGGCTCGACCGGCCGTAGCTCACTTCGAGCGCCGCAGGCCGAGCGCCACCAGGACCGCCGTCACCAGGACGATCGCCGCGTCCAGGCCGAGGACCGTGCGCACGCCCCCGTACAGGCTGTCGCCGGTGGTGGCGAGGACGCCGAGCAGCGGGATGCCGACGGTGAGACCGACCTGCTGGGTCGTGGTCACCAGACCGGTGGCCAGGCCCTGCTCCTCGTCCGGGACGCCGGAGGTGACGGTCACGCCGTACGAGATGATCGCGCCCAGGTGGCACATCGAGGCCAGCGAGACGGCGACCGTGGCCACGACGGCGCCCGAGTCGGCGCCGACGGCCAGCAGCGCCGCGGTGAGCACGCCCTGGCCGGTCAGGCCGAGGACGAGGGTGCGGCGGGCGCCGATCCGGCCGATGACCTTGGCGGCGAAGGAGCCGGCGAGGACCGACAGGGCGCCCTGCACACCGAAGACCAGGCCGGTCTGGAAGCCGGACAGGCCCAGCGTCTCCTGCAGGTAGAGGGTCAGGACGAAGACGACCGTCGACATCATCGCGAAGGTGATCAGACCGCCCAGGTTGCCGAAGGCGACCGTGCGCCGCTTCAGCATCGGCAGCGAGACGAGCGGGGCGGCGTGCCGGGACTCGACGATCACGAAGGCGACCAGCAGGGCCACGCCCGCCACGAGGGTGACCAGGACGTCCGCGCCGCCGAAGCCGCGCTGGGCCGCCGTCGACAGCGAGTAGATCAGCGACAGCAGACCGGCGGTGACGGTCACCGCGCCCGGCACGTCCAGGCGGGGCCGCTCGGGGGTCCGGGACTCGGGCAGCAGGCCCGGGGCGAAGGGCAGCACGAGCGCGCTGAACAGGGCCAGCAGACCCATGGTGGAGCGCCAGCCGAAGGTGTCGGTCATGACGCCGCCGAGGACCATGCCGATGGTGAAGCCGAGCGACAGGATGGTGCCGGAGATGCCGAGCGCCCGGTCGCGCTGCGGGCCTTCGGGGAAGGTGGTGGTCAGCAGCGCCATGCCGGTCGGCACGATCATCGCCGCGCCCAGGCCCTGCAGCGCGCGGCCGGTGAGGAAGGCGGCCGGGTTCCAGGCGAAGGTGGCGAGCAGCGAGGCCGCCCCGAAGAGCGCGAGGCCGGTGAGGAACAGCTTCTTGCGCCCGTACAGGTCGCCGATCCGGCCGGAGAGCAGCAGGAAGCCGCCGGACGGCAGGGCGAAGGCGGTGACGGCCCACTGGAGGGCGGCGGGGCTGAGGCCGAGGTCGGCGCCGAGCACGGGCAGGGCCACGTTCAGGACGGAGAAGTCCAGCGACACCATGAACTGGGCGGCGCACAGCACGATCAGGATGAGCCGGGCGCGGCCGTCGAGTGCGGGGGCCGGGGCGGGGGACGCGGCCGAGGGCGGTGCGGTCTCGGTGGGCGAAGTCTTGGGGGAGGAGGTCGTGGTTGCCATGGTCACGACTCTCGTGGTCCGGGAATGCCCGTGGGGAGCGGGTACTTATGCTGGTGGTCGTACCACCAGGCAACACCCATGCGCGTCCCGGGGGAGGAAGCACACGTGGCCACCGCACTGGAGAGCACGGAGGGCAAGGCACACCGACTCGCCGAGCTGCGCGAGTTCCTGATGAGCCGACGGGCCCGGGTCAGCCCCGCCGAGGCGGGTCTGCCGGACGGCGGCGCGCGGCGCCGCACGCCCGGACTGCGCCGGGAGGAGGTCGCCGTGCTCGCCGGGGTCGGCGTCTCCTGGTACCAGTGGCTGGAACAGGGCCGCGACATCACCGTCTCGCCGCAGGTCCTCGACTCCGTCGCCCGCGTGCTGCGGCTCAGCCCGACCGAGCGGCGCCATCTGTACGTCCTCGCGGGGCTCAACCCGCCGGCGCCGGAGACCGCGCCCGAGGACCGGGACATGTGCCACGGGCTGCGCCGCCTCATCGACACGTGGATGCCGTTCCCAGCGCACATCATGGACGTGTACTGGAACACGGTCATGTACAACGACGCGGCGGCCATCGTGCTCGGCATGCGCCCGGAGATCGTGCAGAACTGCCTGATCGCCTTCTTCACCGACCCGCTGTACCGCACGCGGTCGAAGTCCTGGGAGGAGATCGCGCCGCAGGTCGTCGCCCAGTTCCGCGCCGCCTGCTCGGAGCACCCGGAGGACGACGGCTTCCGTGAGGTGGTCGAGGAGGCGAAGGCGGCGAGCCCGGAGTTCGCGGAGCTGTGGGACCAGCAGGACATCCGGCCCGGCGGCCTCAACCGCAAGGAGCTGGAACACCCACTGGTCGGCCCGCTCTTCGTCGAGGCCACCCAGCTGCGCGTGCCCGCCCGCCCGGACCTGGTGATCGTGCTGCACACCCCGCTCGCGGAGGCGGACACGGCGGCGAAGCTGGAGTGGCTGGTGTCGCCGGAGGGGCGGCGCGGGGCGATGTACCCGGTGGCGGGCTGAGGGGTCCGGGTCCCGGGGCGGCCTCCGGGGCGAGTTGGCGGTACGGGGACCTCGGCGAACCGGTGTCAGAGACTCCGGATATCCTCACGCCGCACGTCACCGCAGGACGCGGCCGTGCTCACCCCTGCCGCCTCACCCCCAAGGGCTATCGCACCATGCGTACGCGTTTCTCCCGCGGCCTGTCCGCCGCGCTCGCCGTCTCCGCCCTCTCGCTGACCGCCGCCTGTGGCGGTGGCTCGGACGACACGAAGAAGGACGGCGCCGACAAGCCGGCCGCCTCCGCCTCCGCCACCGCGGCCGCCACCTCCGCCGCGCCGCAGCCGGCCGGCCCGCTGACCGACGCGCAGATGAAGGCCGCCGCCCTTGAGGCCAAGGACCTGCCCGCGGGCTGGAAGGCCGGCAAGCAGGAGAAGGGCCCGGCCATGGGCAAGGCCGACAAGACCGCGTGCGAGCCGATCACGGACCTGCTCGCCGACGGCATCAAGGGCGCGACGACCGGCTCTCAGGCGCACTTCGAGCTGGCCAAGAACAGCACGCTGGACCAGACGGTCGCCACCTTCGAGGGCACCGGCGCCGCCGACTTCGCCAAGGCCCTCGGCACCGCCGTGGACACCTGCACCGGCTTCGCCACCGAGGCGCAGGGCATGAAGGTCAAGGGCACGGTGAAGAAGCTCACCGCCCCGGCCGGAGCCGAGCAGGCGTACGCGTTCCGCCTGACCCTGGCCATGCCCGACATGGGCTACCAGACCCAGGTCGACCTCCTCGTCGCCCGCCAGGGCAGCGGCGTGACCCGCCTCGCGTACGACCCGGCCAGCGACGCCTCCGGCCACGCAGCCTTCGACGGCATCGCCAAGACGGCCGCCGACAAGTTCGCCAAGGCGGCGCAGGGCTGAGACCCGCCCCCGTGGCCGCACCGCCCCGACCTATCCTCGGATCATGACACTCAACCGCGAGCACGACGACCTCGGCGCCGAGGACCTCAAGATCATCACGCTGGCGCGCAGCGCCCGCGCCCGCAACGGAGTGCCGGAGGGCGCGGCGGTACGGGACGAGACGGGGCGCACCTATGTCGCCGGCACCGTCGACCTGGAGTCGCTCAAGCTGAGCGCGCTGCAGACGGCGGTCGCCATGGCCGTCGCCAGCGGCGCCCAGTCCCTGGAGGCCGCGGCGGTCGTCTCCACCGCGGAGGCCGCCTCGGAGGCGGACCGCGCGGCGGTGCGGGACCTGGGCGGTCCGGAGACCCCGGTGCTGCTCGCGGGCCCCGACGGGCAACTGCGGGTCGCGGTGACGGCGGGCTGACCCCGGAGAACGGGCAACGGGAGCCCGGCGCGGGCAACACGCGCCGGGCTCCTCGCACATGGCCCTTGTGCTCTTGTGAAGAATGCGCGTCAATGGCACCGGCCCGCTTGATGGGCCGTCAGAAACGCGTCGTCAGGGACGCGTCCTTCACGCAGTGCCCGCACCCCTGCGTTCGTCATCGGAAGGGGTACGACCTCGCCATGAGAAGCAGAAGCAGCTTAGGGATCGTCGCGGTGCTGTCCGGGGCGCTCGCCGCCGCCGGGCTCGCCTTCGCGCCGGGTGCCGCCGCCGTCTCGCCGGGCTCGGCCACGGCGACGTACGACTGCGGGTCGTGGGGTGGCGGCGGCGCCACCCTCACCGCCACGCAGAGCGGCACGGCCGCGACCATCACCATCACCTCCGCGGTGAAGACGCCCATCTCCGTCGGCGCCGACCAGATCAGCGCCAGTCTGACGATGGCCAAGGCCGGCGGCGGCACCCGGGTCTTCACCGGCAAGAAGAACCCGCCGCTCGCCGCCAACCAGTCGGTGACGATCGGCCCGCTCAGCGGGACGGTCGCCTCCGGTGACAGTCTCAACTCCTACTTCGCGGGCACCGCGCTCTCCATGGTGATCTTCGGCGTCACGGTGAACTGTGACGCGCTCACCTCGCAGTCGCCCGGGCCCTTCGTGTTCAGCTGAGCCCGTTCCGCACGTCCGCGCGTCCGACCGGTACCGCCGAGTGCGGTACCGGTCCCTGCTGTGTTCGAACAGCTCTGACCTGGGGAAACGTGGCAAATATGCGGATCTTGACAGTATCTGATGGCCCATCAGTCGGTGCATTTCGATTCCATTGACTTCTCTCGGCCCGCGGCCGTCAATGGCGCCCTCTCATCTCCCTCAGGAGGGCCCCCATGCTCTTCACGCCACGAAGACGGCGCCACTGGACCGCCGTCCTCGGCGCCACCGCGCTCGCCGTCGCCACGGGCGGCGCGCTCGCCGCCCCGGCCGGCGCGGTCGCCACCGCCTCCCAGGCCGTGGACTTCGCCACCCACTGCGTGCCGCCGCCGATCGCGGGCATCCCGCCCATCGACGGCACCACCACCGCCGAGATCACCGTCGACAACGCCGCGCCCAAGGTCGGCGACACGGTCACCGTCACCTACACGGTCACCAAGCCCGCCGCCTCCAACCCGGTGGACCTCCAGCTCCCGGCCGACATCATGACGCCGAGCGGCAAGGTCACCCTCGGCGGCGCCCAGACCGGCGCCGTCACCGTCACCGGCGAGAAGAAGAACCCGCCCGTCCCCGGCAAGGGCGCCTTCCCGGCGTTCTCCATGAAGGGCACCTTCACCGTGACCGCGCCCGGCGCGATCACACTCTCGCCCGGCGACTACAACATCCACACCTCGTACCTGATGGAGCTGGACACCCCCTGCACCGTCAGCAACCCGCCCGCGCCCGTCTCCGAGACGGTCACCGCCGCCCCGCAGCCCGGCGCGAACGAGCGCGCGCTCCAGCTCGACAACGCCTCCGGCGCGCCCGGTGTCCGGGTCACCGTCTCCGGCACCAGGTTCACCCCGCTCACCGAGGTCACCGTCGTCGGCCAGGCCGGCGCCGCCGAGACCGCCGACCGGATGACGGTCACGACCGACAGCGAGGGCGGTTTCGCCGCGCGCCTGAAGGTCACCGACCCGGCGACCACCGGGATCGTGGCGTACGAGGGCGCGGCCTGGGACCCCGACAAGGGCGCCGGCCCGGTCGCGTACCAGGTCATCGACGACACCCCGGCGCCGCCGAACAGCCAGAAGATCACCGCCACCGTCAAGGCGGGCACGCTGTCGATGACCCAGGCCGGTGACGCCGTCCAGCTCTCGGCCGTCGACTTCGGCCAGGGCGGCGCGGCCACCGGCGCGCTGCAGACGGTCACGGTCAAGGACTTCCGCGGCGGCCCCGCGGGCTGGTCCCTGACCGGCAAGGTCACCGACTTCACCGGACCCGGCGGCGCGTCCGTCGGCGCCGGGAAGCTCAGCTGGACCCCGGCCTGCGCCACCAGGGCCGGCAGCCCCAGCACCTGCGTCCCCGGCAGCGCCGGCCCCGTCGGCAGCGGCGGCGCGACCCTCGCCTCCACGCCCAACGGCACGCTCACGGGCGGCGAGTTCACCGTCGACGCGGGGCTCTCCCTCGACGTCCCGGCGTTCACGGCGCCGGGCTCGTACGCGGGCGTGCTGACGCTGACGCTGTCCTGACCGACACGAGAGAACCGAGCCAAAGGGGTCCGCACCCGTGCGCAAGCCGTACGTCCTCCTCCCGAACGCCCTGAAGGTCCTGAAGGTTCTGAACGTCCTGGCCGTTCTGGGCGCCGCGCTTCTGCTCGGCGCCCGGAACGCGCCCACGGCCTCCGCCGCCGAGAACGGCGAATGGGCCGTCTACCCCGCCGCCTCCCGCCTCGGCAGCCGCCCGTACTTCTACCTCTCCGCCGACCCCGGGACCACCGTCACCGACCGGGTCACCGTCGCCAACAAGACCGCCGCCCCGCTCACCTTCCTCCTCTACGGCGCCGACGCCTACAACACCGAACGCGACGGCGGCTTCGCCGTGCGCACCCGGCAGGAGCGGCAGACCGGCGCCGGTGCCTGGACCAGGCCCGCCAGGGACCGGGTCACCGTGCCGCCGCGGTCCGCCGTCACCGTGCCCTTCACGCTCACCGTGCCCGCCGACGCCGAGCCCGGCGACCACCCCGGCGCCGTCGTCGCCCTCGACGAGCGGATCACCAAGGGCGGCGCGGGCGCCGTCGCGCTCGGCGTGCAGCGCGCGGTCGGCGCCCGGGTGTACCTGCGGGTCGGCGGCCCGACCGTGCCGGCGCTCGCCGTCGAGGACGTCACCCTCGACCAGGACCGGCCGCTCGTCCCCGGCACCCGGACGAGCACCGCCGTCCTCTCGTACACCCTCCACAACCGCGGCAACGTCACCCTGAACCCGAAGGTCGTCCTCAGGGCCCAGGGGCTCTTCGGCCGGACCCTGCTCTCCCGCGACCTGGACCGGCTGCCGGCCGAGCTGCTGCCCCGGCAGAAGATCCGGCTGACCGAGCGATGGAGCGGATCGCCGCAGCTCGACTGGGGCGAGGTGACGCTGACGGCGACCGCGAAGGACGTCCGCGAGTCGGCCGGGGTGTCCTTCCTGGCGCTGCCCTGGCTGCCGCTCACGGTGCTCGCCACCGGGGCCGCCGGAGGCGCCGTCGCCCTCCGGATCCGCCGTCGCGCGGCGCCCGGGGCGGACTGAGTACGTGAGGAGGGCGCGCATCGGGGACAATGGCCCCCATGAGCGTTCGCACCCCCGAGACCGATGAGAACACCGCCCCCCACCGGGCGGGCTTCGCCTGCTTCGTCGGGCGCCCCAACGCGGGCAAGTCCACCCTGACGAACGCTCTGGTCGGCCAGAAGGTGGCGATCACCTCCAACCGGCCGCAGACCACGCGGCACACCGTCCGCGGCATCGTGCACCGCCCGGACGCCCAGCTGGTCCTGGTCGACACCCCCGGCCTGCACAAGCCGCGCACGCTGCTCGGCGAGCGCCTGAACGACGTCGTGCGCACCACCTGGGCCGAGGTCGACGTGATCGGCTTCTGCCTGCCCGCCGACCAGAAGCTCGGCCCCGGCGACCGCTTCATCGCCAAGGAGCTCGCCGAGATCAAGAAGACGCCCAAGGTCGCGATCATCACCAAGACCGACCTGGTCGACTCCAAGACCCTCGCCGAGCAGCTGATCGCCATCGACCAGCTCGGCAAGGAGCTCGGCTTCGAGTGGGCGCAGATCGTGCCCGTCTCGGCCGTCGGCAACAAGCAGGTCCAGCTCGTCGCCGACCTGCTCATCCCGCTGCTGCCGGAGTCCCCGCCGCTCTACCCGGAGGGCGACCTCACCGACGAGCCCGAGATGGTCATGGTCGCGGAGCTGATCCGCGAGGCCGCGCTCGAAGGCGTACGGGACGAGCTGCCGCACTCCATCGCGGTGGTCGTCGAGGAGATGATCCCGCGCGAGAACCGCCCGGCGGACCGGCCGCTGCTCGACATCCACGCCAACGTGTACATCGAGCGGCCCAGCCAGAAGGGCATCATCATCGGCCCCAAGGGCAAGCGCCTGAAGGAGGTCGGGACGAAGTCCCGCAAGCACATCGAGGCGCTGCTCGGGACCCCGGTCTTCCTCGACCTGCACGTGAAGGTCGCGAAGGACTGGCAGCGCGACCCCAAGCAGCTGCGCAAGCTCGGCTTCTAGCCCCCTCGGGGGCTAGGCGCCTTCCTTCAGGACGAGCTGGATCAGCTCGCGCTGTTCGTCGGTGAGGTGCGGGTCCGCGCACTTCACCGTCTGGCCGTCGATCGTGATCTCGTAGGCGAAGCCGTCGGGAACCCCGCGGGTCTGCGGCGGCGGCGGTGCGGTGAGGGTCTGCTGGGCCAGGTCCCGCAGATGCCCGTCGTCGGGCCGGCCGTCGGTCTCCACCTCCGCGTCCTTCTCGATGCCCGCGAAGCCCCCTGTGCGTACGACGCGAATTCTCATGGGGCCTGTCTACCGCAGGCTCAGCTGGTCGGCACGCCGACCGTCGACCAGGCGTCCCGCACGGCCTTGACCTCTTCGCCCTCGTTGTAGCGGGCCTTCGCCGCCGCGACCGTCGCCGCCGCGAAGTCCGAGAACTTCGCCTCCTCGTCCAGCGTGCCGCCGGTCAGGACGTCGTACCAGATCTGTCCGGCCCGCTCCCACGCGTTCCCGCCGAGCGCGGTGGCGACCAGGTAGAAGGCGTGGTTCGGGATGCCCGAGTTGATGTGGACGCCGCCGTTGTCGGAGTGCGTACGGACGTAGTCGTCCATCGTCGCGGGCTGCGGGTCCTTGCCGAGTTCGTCGTCGTCGTACGCCGTGCCCGGGGCCTTCATGGAGCGCAGCGCCACGCCCCGGTCGATGGCGGGGCCCAGCAGTCCCTCGCCGATGAGCCAGTCGGCCTGGTCGGCCGTCTGGCCGAGCGCGTACTGCTTCACCAGCGAGCCGAAGACGTCGGACACGGACTCGTTGAGCGCGCCCGACTGCCCGTAGTAGGCGAGGTTCGCGGTGCTCTGGGTGACGCCGTGGGTGAGCTCGTGGCCGATGACGTCGACCGAGACGGTGAAGTCGACGAAGAGCTGGCCGTCGCCGTCGCCGAACACCATCTGCTCGCCGTTCCAGAAGGCGTTGTCGTACTTCTCGTCGTAGTGGATGCTCGCGATCAGCGGCATGCCGTTGCCGTCGATCGACGCGCGGCCGTAGACCTTCTCGTAGAGGTTGTAAGTGGCGCCGAGGCCCGCGTAGGCCCGGTTCCCGGTGGCGTCGGCGGTCGGCTGCCCGCCCTCGTCCTGGATCTTGACGCCCGGCAGGTCGGTGCCGTTGCGGGCGTCGTAGATCGTGCGGCGGACCCCGGTGGCCGCGGCCGGCGCGAGGGGCGGGGCCAGCCGGCGGGCGGTGCGGTGCCCGGCGTCGGCCACCAGGGTCCGCCGGGCGGCCTCGGCGAAGGCGGGATTGGCGGACCGTGCGAGCCGCTCCAGGATGTGCGGCGGGACGATCGAGCAGAAGACAGACGAGTGGGGAGTCATTGCAGCAATGTGGCACTGCGTGGTGCCGGTGTCACGACCTGCGACGGCGATTGGCGAAATGGAGTGATGGGTCACCTTTTCTGCTTGACGGGGACGCCGTCCCGCATACTGAAACGGGACGTCCGCCTCCGCCGCACCTGGGCTACAGTGACGCACATCATGCGTTTCGGGCTGCTTCTCCTTAGCTGCCGCGGCGAGGGCCTGTAGTCGTAGGCCGACCCCCTCCCCGCGGGTTTCGGTGTTGCGTTCGACAGTCGGCCGTCCCCTTCCAAGGACCCTCCGAGGAGCCCTACGCAATGTCCCAGTCGACCTTCCACAGCCGACCGACGCCCATCACCACCGCGACGCACACGCAGCAGCCGTCCGGGATGCCCGTCCACAAGTACGGGCAGTACGAGGCCGTCGACATCCCGGACCGCACCTGGCCCGACCGGCGCATCACCAAGGCCCCGCGCTGGCTGTCCACCGACCTGCGCGACGGCAACCAGGCCCTGATCGACCCGATGTCCCCGGCCCGCAAGCGCGAGATGTTCGACCTGCTGGTCCGCATGGGCTACAAGGAGATCGAGGTCGGCTTCCCGTCCTCCGGCGAGACCGACTTCGCGTTCGTGCGCTCGATCATCGAAGAGGGCGCGATCCCGGACGACGTCACCATCTCCGTACTGACCCAGGCCCGCGAGGACCTGATCGAGCGGACCGTGGAGTCCCTGAAGGGCGCCAAGCGGGCCACCGTGCACCTGTACAACGCGACCGCGCCGACCTTCCGCCGCGTCGTGTTCCGCGGCTCGAAGGACGACATCAAGCAGATCGCCGTCGACGGCACGCGCCTGGTGATGGAGTACGCGGAGAAGCTGCTGGGCCCGGAGACCACCTTCGGCTACCAGTACAGCCCGGAGATCTTCACCGACACCGAGCTGGACTTCGCCCTGGAGGTCTGCGAGGCGGTCTGCGACGTGTGGCAGCCCGGCCCCGGCCGCGAGATCATCCTGAACCTGCCCGCCACCGTGGAGCGCTCGACGCCGTCCACGCACGCGGACCGCTTCGAGTGGATGTCCCGCAACCTGACCCGCCGCGAGTACGTGTGCCTGTCCGTGCACCCGCACAACGACCGCGGTACGGCGGTGGCGGCGGCCGAGCTGGCGATCATGGCCGGCGCCGACCGCATCGAGGGCTGCCTGTTCGGCCAGGGCGAGCGGACCGGCAACGTCGACCTGGTGACCCTGGGCATGAACCTGTTCAGCCAGGGCGTCGACCCGCAGATCGACTTCTCGCAGATCGACGAGATCCGCCGGACCAGCGAGTACTGCAACCAGATGGAGGTCCACCCGCGCCACCCCTACGCGGGCGACCTGGTCTACACCGCCTTCTCCGGCTCCCACCAGGACGCCATCAAGAAGGGCTTCGACGCCATGGAGGCCGACGCGGCCGCCCAGGGCAAGACCGTCGACGAGATCGAGTGGGCCGTCCCGTACCTGCCGATCGACCCGAAGGACGTCGGCCGCTCCTACGAGGCCGTCATCCGCGTCAACTCGCAGTCCGGCAAGGGCGGCATCGCGTACGTCCTGAAGAACGACCACAAGCTGGACCTGCCGCGCCGCATGCAGATCGAGTTCTCGAAGATCATCCAGGCGAAGACCGACGCCGAGGGCGGCGAGGTCACGCCGAAGGAGATCTGGTCCGTCTTCCAGGACGAGTACCTGCCCGCCGTGGACCCGGACAACGCCTGGGGCCGCATCCAGCTGCGCTCCGGCCAGTCGACCTCCGACACGGACGGCACCGACACGCTGACCGTCGAGGCCGTCGTCGACGGCGTCGAGACCGTCCTGACCGGCTCCGGCAACGGCCCGATCTCCGCCTTCTTCGCCGCGCTGCAGGCGGTCGGCGTGGACGCCCGCCTGCTGGACTACCAGGAGCACACGATGAGCGAGGGTGCGTCCGCGCAGGCCGCCTCGTACATCGAGTGCGCCATCGACGGCAAGGTCCTGTGGGGCATCGGCATCGACGCGAACACGACGCGCGCCTCGCTGAAGGCCGTCGTGTCGGCGGTGAACCGCTCGGCGCGCTGACGCCCGCTCCGTGAGCCGCCCCGCACCCCTTCCGAGGGGTGCGGGGCGGCTTCGTGTGTGAGGTGGGTCACGGTTTCAGGTTCGCTTAAGGAAGATTGTCGAGGCATGCCGGAATCGGCGTCATATCAGGTGAGTTGACGGCACATCAGGGGCGGGAGGAAGGTCTGCTCGTCCGCCTCGGACGCCTCCCCTTCCCCGCTCCCCGACCTGGAGTTCCGCATGCGCACGTCCGCCGCCGTGGCCACCGTCCTCGCGGTGACCGGTGCCGCCCTCGCCTGGGCCCCGGCCGCCTCCGCCGCCACCGCGTGCGAGACGGACCCGCTCGGCACCGCCGGCCGCTACGCCGAGTTCGTCGAGCAGGACTCCACCCGCTACTCCGACTCCGAGGGCGCGGTCGCCGTCGGCGGCGACGCCCGGTTCGGCGACGCGGCCACCGGCCAGGGCTTCTCCATCGGCCACAAGCTGACCTCCGCCGACCTGGCGCGGCTCCCCGGCGGTCACAGCCTCGTCGTCGGCGGCACCCTCCACGCCCACCAGGTCGTCCTCGACCAGGGCTCCGGCATCGCCGGCAAGGTCGTCGGCCGCGTCGACGGGCGGATGGCCGAGGGCGCGTCGCCGACGACCCCGGTCGACTTCGGCAAGGAGTTCGCCGCACTGCGCGGCCTGTCCACCGGCTGGGCGGGCGTCGAGCCCAACGGCACGGTCGCCGGCTCCGGCGACGGCGCGGACCAGGGGCTCTTCCTGACCGGTACGAGCAAGCGGCTCAACGTCTTCGCCGTGAACGCCGCCGACCTGGAGAAGGCCCGCGCGATCACCCTGGACGTGCCCGTCGGCTCCTCGACCCTCGTGAACGTGCTCGGCGCCTCGTACGACATGAACGCCAACGCCACGTACGGCGTCTACTACAAGAACCTGGCCGGCGGTGCGCCCGTCGTCGACGACTACGACGTGCCCTCCGACGCGTACCGGCAGATCCGCGCCAAGCTGCTGTGGAACTTCCCGCAGGCCACCAGCGTGAAGAAGAACCACACCTCCTGGCCCGGCACCGTCCTCGCCCCGAACGCCACCGTCGCCATGGGCAGCCCGCACGTCGGCCCCGGCCACGTCAACGGTTCCGTCATCGCGAAGAGTCTGGTCACCGTCCCGGGCGCCGAAACCCACCAGATGAACTTCACCGGCTGCCTGCCCGGGAACACGACGCCCGGCGGCCCGGTCGTGCCGCCGCAGCAGCCGACGCCGACCGGGACCCCGGTCCCGGCCGAGCCCGGCAAGCCGGGCGGGACCACCGAGACCCCCGGCTCTCCCCAGCCGTCCACCACCCCTTCCGCCGCGACTCCTTCCGCTTCCGCCCCCACGCCGTCCGGATCCTCCTCGGCGGCCGTCCCGGCCCCCGCCCCCTCGTCCACCCCGGAGGGTGATCTCGCCACGACCGGTTCGTCCGTCGGACCTGGGCTGATCGGTGCCGGCGCGGCGGCCGTCCTGGCCGGCGGCGGCCTGCTGGCCTTCGCGAAGCGCCGCAAGCGGGCCTCCTGACGCCCGGGCGGAGGCCGGCCGGGGCCCCTTCCGGACCTCGGCGGGTCTCGGCCATCTCCTTGGCGTTCTGCTGACGAGGTGCTGACGCCACATCATCGATGTGGCTAACATCACGCCAACGCCGGCAGCGACGCCGGCGCGTCGAAGGAGGTGCGGCGTGCGATCTGCGCGGAAGTCTCGTGAGCGGAGCCTGGTTCTCTGCGGGATCCGGACCTCCTGGAACACGATCGGCGACGGCGAGTTCTTCTGCGAGGAGTGCGGCGGCGACCGCAACTACCGGCGCCGCACCGGCCGCCGCCGGTTCGCCCTCCTGGGTGTACCGCTGCTGCCGCGCGGCCACGCCGGCCCGGTCGTGGAGTGCGCCGCATGCCACACCCACTTCGGTACGGACGTGCTCGCGCACCCGACGACCAGCCGCTTCTCCGGCATGCTCCGCGACGCCGTGCACACCGTCGCCCTCGCCGTCCTGGCCGCCGGCGGCACCTCGTCCCGCACCGCCGTCGACACCGCCGCCTCCGGCGTGCGGGCCGCCGGCTACGCGGACTGTACGGCCCTCCAGCTCGTCGAACTGGTCGAGGCGCTCGCCGCCGACACGGGCCGCTTCCTGCCGGACGTCAGCAGCGGGGGAGCGGCCCTCGCCATCGAACTCCACGAGGCCCTCGAACCTCTCTCCCCGCATCTCGCCGCAGCCGGCCGCGAATCGATCCTGCTGCAGGGCGCCCGCATCGCCCTGGCGGACGGGCCCTACACACCCGCCGAGCGCGAGGTGCTGGGCACGGTGGGCAACGCGCTGGCGCTGTGCGCGGACGAGACGGCGAGGCTGCTGGCGACGGCGCGGAAGGTCGGCTGACGGCGGGAGGCGGGTCCGGGCGGGCCGACCTGGCGCGGGCCGGCCCGGTCTGACCTGATCGGGCCTGACCGGGCCCGGCCTGACCGGGCCCGGCCTGACCGGGCCTGGCCTGACCGGACCCGGCCTGACCGGGCCTCACCTGACTTGGCCTGGCCTGGCCCGGCCCGACCGGGCCTGGCGGTTCTCGGCCGGCCGGGTGGGCCGGTCGGTACGGCGAGGGGTGTGCCGGGGTTCGCCTGGTGTGCGGTCGGGCTTCCCGGCCGGCGTCCGGAGGGGGCGCGTTCAGGCCGGTACGGCGCCCAGGCGGGTGAAGGCCGCGCGGGCGGCGGCCCGTTCGCCGGCCGCGGCGGGGTCGACCGCCGCGAGGCGCATCCGTACCCGGGCCGCCTCGTACGGCACGCGCAGCTCCAGCCAGAGCGCGAGGGCCCGCCGGAGCTGCCCGGCCTCGCGCGTCACCGCTCCGCGCGCACCCGCCGCCATCGCCGCGAGCAGCGGCACCTCCCCGGCCGGGTCCAGTGCGTCGAGCCCGGCCACCGCCCTGGCCGCCGCGTTCGTGTCGCCCAGCGCGAGGTGCGTCTCGACGAGCGCGGCGAGCAGCCGGGCCCGGCCGAGCACGTCGTGCGCCGGGTCGCTCTGGCAGTCCAGGGCCAGCCGCAACCCCGCCGGCGCCGTGTCCGCCCGGCCCTGCGCCAGCCGGAGCAGCGCAAGCCCGGGCTGCGGCACCCGTCCCAGTTCATGCGCGTGCGCGTACGACCGCGCCGCCTCGTCGAGCCGTCCCTGCCGCCGCTGGATCTCCCCGACCGCGTACGCGGCGGCCGCCGCCGTGTCGAGCGAGTCCGACAACACCTCCTGGTACACGAGCCGCGCCTCCTCCTCGGCCCGCGCCCAGTCGCCGAGCAGGTCGAGCACCTCGACGTGGTGGAGACGGAAGAGGGCGCGGAAGGGGTTGCCGGCGAGGGGCGGCGGGCCGGCCACGGGAGCGGGCCCGCGACCGGGCCCGGGCCGCCGCGACCGCGGCGGGGCGGCAGGGCCGCCGGTCAC
>NZ_JBSGBF010000060.1:19891-48196 GCF_053601115.1 Streptomyces sp. NPDC004788 | reverse complement strand
TGCCCGGCGGGTATCCGCAGGTCGACGCCGGTCAGGGCCTCGTCCTCGGTCCCGTACGCGAACGACACGTCCTCGAAGGCGATCTCGCCGCGCAGCTCGGGCACGGCCTGCGGGGCGGCCGCCGCCACCGTGGAGGTCGGCTCCTGAAGGAGCTCCTGTATCCGCTTCAGCGAGACGGTGGCCTGCTGGTAGCCGTCGAAGACCTGCGAGAGCTGCTGCACGGGCGCGAAGAACAGGTCGATGTAGAGCAGGTACGCGACGAGCGCGCCGGTGGTCAGGGTGCCGGCCTCGATGCGGTGCGCGCCGACGATCAGGACGGCCGCGGCGGCCACCGAGGACAGGAGGGTGACGAACGGGAAGTAGATCGATATCAGCCACTGGCCGCGGATGCGGGCCGCCCGGTACTCGACGCTGCGGGCCGTGAACCGCTCGACGCCCGCCCGCTCGCGCCGGAACGCCTGCACGATCCGCAGGCCCGACACCGACTCCTGCAGATCGGCGTTGACCACGCTGATCCGCTCGCGCGCCAGCTCGTACGCCTTCACGCTGGCACGGCGGAAGAAGTACGTGGCGACGGCGAGCACCGGCAGGGTCGTGAAGACGACCAGGGCGAGCTGGAGGTCGAGCACGAGCAGCGCGACCATGATGCCGAAGAAGGTGACGACGGAGACGAAGGCCGTGACCAGGCCGGTCTGCAGGAAGGTCGACAGTGCGTCGACGTCCGTGGTCATCCGGGTCATGATCCGGCCGGTGAGCTCGCGCTCGTAGTAGTCGAGGCCGAGGCGCTGGAGCTGGGCGAAGATCTTCAGGCGGAGCGCGTAGAGGATCCGCTCGCCGGTGCGCCCGGTCATCCGGGTCTCGGCGGTCTGCGCGACCCACTGGACGAACACGGTGAGCAGCGCGAGCGCGGAGGCGGCCCAGACCGCGCCGATCGCGAGCCGGTTGACGCCCTCGTCGATGCCGTGCCGGATCAGGATCGGCAGCAACAGGCCGGCGCCCGCGTCGACCGCGACCAGGGCGAGGGAGACGAGCAGCGGCCGGCCGAAGCCGTGGAGCAGCCGGCGCAGGCCGTACGACTCCTCGGGCGCGACCGCGCGGGTCTCGTCGACGGCCGGGGTGTCGGTGGCCGGCGGCAGGGCGTCGACGGCGGCGAGCAGCTCCGGGGTGGCCCCGGCGCCCTTCAGCTCGCGCGGGTCGGCGCTCTCGTCCCGTACCCACAGGGCGGGCGTGATGCCCCGCTCGACGTCGAACTCGGCGTCCAGCTCGGCCCGCAGCGTGCGGTCCTCGGGCAGCTCGGCCGGGAGGGCGTGGCCGGGCGAGACGCCGCCCAGCTCGTCGGGGTCGGTGAGCAGGCGGCGGTAGAGCGCGGAGCGCTCCTCCAGCTCCTCGTGGGTGCCGATGTCGGCGAGCCGGCCGTCGTCGAGGACGGCGATCCGGTCGGCGAGGCCGAGGGTGGAGCGGCGGTGGGCGATCAGCAGGGTGGTGCGGCCCGCCATCACCGACTTCAGCGCCTCGTGGATCTCGTGCTCGACCCGGGCGTCGACGGCGGAGGTCGCGTCGTCGAGGACGAGGAGGCGCGGGTCGGTGAGGATCGCTCGGGCGAGCGCGATGCGCTGGCGCTGGCCGCCGGAGAGGGTGAGGCCGTGCTCGCCGACCTTGGTGTCGTAGCCGTCCGGCAGCTCGGCGATGAACCGGTCGGCCTGGGCGGCGCGGGCGGCCGCTTCGATCTCCTCCTGCGTCGCTTCGGGCGCGCCGTACGCGATGTTGGCGCGGACCGTGTCGGAGAAGAGGAAGCTGTCCTCGGGGACCAGGCCGACGGCGGCCCGCAGCGAGTCGAGGGTGAGCTCGCGGACGTCGTGGCCGCCGACGAGGACGGCGCCGTGCGTCACGTCGTAGAAGCGGGGCAGGAGCAGGGAGACGGTGGACTTGCCGGAGCCCGAGGCGCCGACGACGGCGACGGTCTCGCCGGGCCTGATCTCCAGCGAGAAGCCCTCCAGGACCGGGCGCCCGTCCTCGTACGCGAAGGAGACGTCGTCGAACTCGACCGTCGCGGGCGCGTCCGCCGGGAGTTCCTTCGTGCCGTCCGCCATCGTCGGCTCGGTGTCGATCAGCTCCAGGACCCGCTCGACGCCGGCCCGGGCCTGCTGGCCGACGGTGAGGACCACGGCGAGCATGCGGACCGGGCCGACCAGGGAGGCGAGGTAGGCGGAGAAGGCGACGAAGGTGCCGAGGGTGATCTGCCCGCGGTACGCCAGCCAGCCGCCGAGCGCGAGCACGGCGACCTGGCCGAGGGCGGGGACGGCCTGGAGCGCGGGGGTGTACCGCGCGTTCAGCCGGATCGTCCGCAGCCGGCCCGCGAACAGCTTCCGCCCGGCCTCCCGGATCTTCCCGGTCTCCTGCTCCTCCTGCCCGAAGCCCTTCACCACGCGGACGCCGGTCACGGCCCCGTCGACGACGCCCGCGACGGTGGCGGCCTGCTGCTGCGCGTACCAGGTGGCGGGGTGCAGACGGGTGCGGCTGCGGCGGGCGATCCACCACAGGGCGGGGGCGACGGCGAGGGCGACGAGGGTGAGCGGGAGGGACAGCGCGGCCATCACGCCGAGCGATATGAGGAAGAGCAGGATGTTCCCGATCGTCATCGGGAGCATGAAGAGCAGGCCCTGGATCAGCTGGAGGTCGCTGGTCGCACGGCCGACGACCTGCCCGGTCGACAGCTCGTCCTGACGGCGCCCGTCGAGCCGGGTGATCGTCCCGAACATCTCGGTGCGCAGGTCGTGCTGGACGTCGAGGGCGAGACGGCCGCCGTAGAAGCGGCGGATGTAGGTGAGCGCGTAGACGACGACGGCGGAGGCGACGAGGAGCCCGGTCCACAGGCCGAGGGACCCGGTCTTCGCGCCGATGACGTCGTCGATGATGACCTTGGTGATGAGCGGCACGAGCGCCATCACGGCCATGCCGGCGAGCGAGGACCCGAGCGCCAGGACCACGTCCGTCTTGTACCGCCAGGCATACCCCCACAACCTGCGCGCCCAGCCCCGCGCCGGCGTCTCCTGCGCCCGCGGGTCGTCTTCCCCCGTCTGCTGCTGCCCCACCGCCGCCACGTGGCGCCTCCCGTCCGTCCTGCTCTACCGGAAGGGCCAACACGGCCGACGTGCGATTTCATCCCGCCGCAACAATCCGGGACCGAAGACCGGTCCGGAGTCCTAGGACCGGCCGCTCATCCGCAGGCGCAGCTGATCGCGTACAGCGAGAAGAAGGCGATGCCGGCGAAGGTGACGACGGCGGCGCCCGCCAGTCGTCCCTTGCGACGCCGGGCGGGCGCGCGGAAGGCCTCCCAGGCGCCGTAGCCGGTGAACGCGACGGCAAGACCGGTGGCGCCGCCGGTCAGCAGCGGGCTGAGGCTCCAGCCCCAGAAGAACAGGCAGCCCAGGCCGACGAGCAGGGCGCAGGCCAGGGCCTGCAGGATCGCCTCCGCCACGAAGTCGCCCACGAACTCGACGACGAACTCCTTCAGGAACCTCACGTGCCCCGCCTCCCCCGTACCTCCGCTCGCGGAAGACCCCGGGCGGGCCTTCGGGTGAGAAGGACCCGTTCGGGGCCGGGAGGGTTGATTCGGACGGGGAGGGATGACCGGCCTAGAACGGGCCGGGCAGGGTCACGGAGATGTTGTTGCCGGTGTCGGTGATGACCACGTTGGTCCAGACCAGACTCATCGGGGGGCTGCACTTGGGCTGGAAGTTCGCGGTCACGGTCACGGTGAAGTTGGCCTTGCCGTTCTGGACGGGGAACTGCCCCCCGCCGCCGGTGGCCTGCTTGTTGCCGGCCTGGGGTTCGTTGTTGCCGGGGTTGACGCACTGGGCGTCGGCGGTGACGGAGATGTTCACCGTCTGCTGGTCGCCGAGGCCGGCTTCCTTGCCTTTGACGGTCAGGGAGCTGCCGGAGGCGGTCGCGGTCGGGGTGCCGACGAAGTGCGCGCTCACGGCACCGGCGGTCGGGGCGAGGAAGCCCACGAGGCCGAGCGCCACGGAGGCGGGCAGGAGGACTAGGGAACGGCGTCGCATGACGTCTCACCTCATCGGAGGTTTCACGATCGTGCAGGATCGGGAGTTCATGCCGTTGCCGTCACTCGGGTGACGGCCTGGACGCGCGCGGAGGCGGGTCGCCATCCGCATATCTCCTCAGACTATGCCCGTCCGCCCGGCGCGGCAGCGCGCGCCGGGCGGACCGCATCGCGCCTCACAGATGCGTCGGCTCGAACATCCGCAGCAGCGCCGGGAGCACCACGACCGACGGGCCCGGGGTCGCGAGCGCCTCCGCGAGGTCCTTCGCCAGCGACTCCGGTGTCGTCGCCGTCGCCGGGACGCCGAAGGAGCCGGCGAGCGCGACGAAGTCCGGGCGGGTCAGCTCCGTCGCCGTGGCCTCGCCGAACGCGTCCGTCATGTACTCGCGCAGGATCCCGTAACCGCCGTCGTCCACGATCAGCCACGTCACGTCGAAGCCGTACTGCTTCGCCGTCGCCAGCTCCGCGATCGAGTACATCGCGCCTCCGTCGCCCGACACCGCGAGCACCGGCCGCGTCGGGTCGGCCGCGGCCGCGCCGAGGGCGGCGGGGAAGGCGTAGCCGAGGCCGCCGGCGCCCTGGGCGGAGTGCATGGTGTTCGGGCGGCGCGCGTCGAAGGCGGACCAGGCCCAGTAGGCCAGGATCGTCATGTCCCAGAAGCTCGGCGCGTCGTCCGGCAGGGCCTCGCGGACCGCCGCGACGACCCGCCGCTCCAGGTCCAGGCCCTGCGCGGCGAGCCGGTCCCGTACCTTCGCGAGCACCGCCGCGACGCGCTCCGGAGCGCCCGGGTCCTCCCGTACGTCCACCGTCTCCAGGAGCGCCTGGAGCGCGAGCCGCGCGTCCGCGTGGATGCCGAGCGCCGGGTGGTTGGACTCCAGCTTCCCGGCGTCGGCCTCGATCTGGATCACCCGGCCGCGCGGGGCGAACGTGTGGTAGTTCGAGGACAGCTCGCCGAGACCGGAGCCGACGACGAGCAGGACGTCCGCGTCCTCGAGGAAGTCGGTGGTGTGCCGGTCCTCCAGCCAGGACTGGAGGGACAGCGGGTGCTCCCACGGGAAGGCGCCCTTGCCGCCGAAGGTGGTGACGACGGGCGCGCCGATCCGCTCGGCGAGCGCGAGCAGCTTCCCGGACGCGTCGGAGCGGACGACCCCGCCGCCCGCGATGATCACCGGACGCTCCGCCTTCGCGAGCAGGTCGGCGGCGACGGCCGTCAGCTCGGGGCGCGGCACGACCTCCTCCGGGGTGGCGTCGATGTACGTCACGACCGGGATCGGCGTCTCCGCGCGCAGCACGTCCTCCGGGATCTCCACCCACACCGGCCCGTGCGGGGCGGTGAGCGCCGACTCCCAGGCGGCGGCGATCGCGGACGGGATCTGGGACTGCGTACGGACCGGGTGGACCGACTTCACGATGTCCCGGAACGACGCCTGCTGGTCGCGCAGCTCGTGCAGATACCCGTGCCGCCCGCCGCCGAGCCCCGCCACCGGGACCTGGCTGCCGATCGCGAGCACCGGCGCGGACGCGGCCGCCGCCTCCTGGAGCGCGGCGAGCGACATCAGCGCGCCCGGCCCGGTGGAGAGCAGCAGCGGGGCCGCCTCGCCGGTGATCCGGCCGTAGGCGTCGGCGGCGAAGCCCGCGTTGTTCTCGACGCGGAGCCCGACGTGCCGGAGGGAGGAGCGGCGCAGGGCGTCGAACATGCCGAGGGCGTGCTGGCCGGGCAGTCCGAAGACGGTGGTGGCGCCGAGGCCGGAGAGGGTCTCGACGACGAGGTCACCGCCGGTGCGCCCGGGGGGCGGGTCGAGGGCCGCGGTGATCTGCGCGGGGGTGGGCCGCAGCACGAGGTCGTGGTCGTGGGTCATGGGGTCCCTCGGGGTGTGGCGTGTCGGTCGGGTGCGGCCCGGTGGTCGGGTCGTGTCCACCGTTCCTCCCGTGGCAGAACGGTATGCCCACGACCCGACGGCGGCGGGGGCCGGGCCGGGCCGCAGCCCGACGCCGCCCCCGCGCTCGCCTTGCTTCGCCTCGCCTTACTTCGCCTCGCGCGCCGCCGCGATCTGGCGCGACATGATCGTGGTCAGCTCGTACGCCGTGTGGGACGCCGCCACCGCCGTGATCTCCGCGTGGTCGTAAGCCGGGGCGACCTCGACGACGTCGGCGCCGACGAGGTTGCAGGAGGCGAGGCCGCGGAGGATCTCCAGGAGCTCGCGGGAGGTCATGCCGCCGGCCTCGGGGGTGCCGGTGCCGGGGGCGTGGGCCGGGTCGAGGCAGTCGATGTCGATGGAGATGTAGAGCGGGCGGTCGCCGATGCGCTGGCGCAGCTGGTCGGCGACCTCGTCGGCGCCGCGGCGGTAGATGTCCGCGGAGGTGACGATGCCGAAGCCCATCTTCTCGTCGTCGGTCAGGTCCTGCTTGCCGTAGAGCGGGCCGCGGGTGCCGACGTGCGAGAGGGCGGAGGTGTCGAGGATGCCCTCCTCGACGGCCCGGCGGAACGGGGTGCCGTGGGTGTACTCGGCGCCGAAGTAGGTGTCCCAGGTATCGAGGTGCGCGTCGAAGTGGAGCAGCGCGACCGGGCCGTGCTTCTTGGCCACGGAGCGGAGCAGCGGCAGGGCGACGGTGTGGTCGCCGCCGAGGGTCATCATGCGGGCGCCGGTGGCGAGCATGTCGTCGGCGGCGGCCTCGATGGTGTCGACGGCCTCGTTGATGTTGAACGGGTTGACGGCGATGTCACCGGCGTCCGCGACCTGGGCGAGGGCGAACGGGGAGGCGTCCTGCGCCGGGTTGTACGGGCGGAGCAGGCGGGACGCCTCTCGGATGGCGTTGCCGCCGAAGCGGGCGCCGGGGCGGTAGGAGACGCCGCTGTCGAAGGGGATGCCGACCACGGCGACGTCGGCGGTGCCGACCTCGTCGAGCCGCGGCAGACGGGCGAACGTCGCGGGGCCGGCGTACCGCGGGATGCGGGACGAGTCGATCGGGCCGCGCGGGGTGTTCTGGTCGCTGCTGCTCATGGTCGGGGTCCTCCTGAGGGGTGCGTCGCTGGCGTTCGGGTCCGGCTCGACCGTAAGTGGCCCGAATTCGACATTGAAGTGTACGTTTCCTCCATTGATCCGGGCGAACGATGTACGAAGGGGCCATCTGATGACCGTGACGGAGAGCGCCGCCACCCCGCCCGCGCCGCCCGTCCCGCTCGCCGCGCTGCTCGCCCGCCGGGAGCTGGGGCTGCGACTGCTCGCGGGCCCGGCGGACGTCTCGGACGTGTCGCTGCACTGGGTGCACACCTCCGAGATGGCCGACCCGTACCCGTATCTGCTCGGCGGCGAGCTGCTGATGACGGCCGGCGTACAGCTGGCGGACCCGGCGCGGTTCGTCGAGCGGGTGGCGGAGGCGGGGGCGGCGGCGCTCGGCTTCGGCGTGACGCCGGTGTGGGACACGGTGCCGCCGGCCCTGGTCGAGGCGTGCGAGCGGCTCGGTCTGCCGCTCGTCGAGGTGCCGCCCGAGACCCCGTTCACCGCCGTCGCCCGCGCGCTGTGGCGGCTGATGGCGGAGGCCCGGCTGCGCGAACTCCGCCGCGTCACCGAGGCCCAGCAGTCCCTGGCGACCGCCGCCGCCCGCCCGGCCCCGGTCCCCGCCGTCCTCGGCGCGCTCGCCTCCCGCCTCGGCGGCCGGGCCGTGCTCTTCGGCCCGGACGGTACGGAGTCGGCGGCGGCCGGCCGCGAGATCCCGGCGGAGGCGGCCCTGGCCCTCGCCGACCTCGCCGGTGTGGTCGGACCCCGGCCCGGCGGCCCGGCGTCGGCGAGCGGCGACGGGGGCGGGCTGCGGCTGGCCGCGTACGCGCTGGGCGGCGGCGACGGGCTGACGCTGGGCGTGGCGACGGAGCGGCGCGAGCCGGGCGACCACACGATCGCGGGTGTCGCCGTCGTCCTGCTCTCCCTGCTGACCGCGCCGCACCGGGCCGCCGACGTGACGGCCCGCGACACGGCCCTGGTGCGACTGCTCCTCGGCGCCGCCCCGCAGGACGCGGCGACCGCCCTGCACCCGGGCCCGTGGACGGTGGTCCACGCGCGCGGCGGCGACGGCACGCCGTTCGCGGCGGCGGCCCTGGCGGCGACGCTCGGGACTCCACTGGCGGACCCGGGCGAGGGGCCCAGCGCGAGCCCCGGCGCCGCCCCGGGCGGGGGAACCGTCCGCCTTCTCCTGCCCGCCTCCTCCCCCGTCACCGCCCAGCCCGGCTGGACCATCGGGGTGAGCGCTCCGGCCGGGCCCGACGCGCTCGCCGCCGCAGACGCGCAGGCCGCCCGGGCGCTGCGCCGGGCCGAGGCGACGCGGGCGACGGTCGTACGGCACCGGGCCGCCGGGTTCGCCGGCCTGGTCGACCGGGACGAGGCGGCCGCGTACGCGAGCGAACTGCTCGCGCCGCTGACGCCGCCCCTGGCCGAAACCCTGCGGACCTGGCTCTCCCTGCACGGCAGCTGGGACCGGACGGCGGTGGCGATGGAGATCCACCGGAACACCGTCCGGCAGCGGATCGCCCGCGTGGCGGCCCTTCTCGACCGGGATCTCGACGACCCGGACGTGCGGATGGAGCTGTGGTTCGCATTGCACTCGGTGGCCGACTCTGGACAGAGGGGTTGACCGGTCGGTAACTTCGTCTTCAACAAGGCTGAGCAAGCGCTTAGACAAGTACTGGAAGACTGGAACCGAAGGAGGCGGCTCGTGCGCCGTACCGTTTTCACCGAGGACCACGAGGCGTTCCGGGAGAC
Organism: Streptomyces sp. NPDC004788; assembly: GCF_053601115.1. Classification (NCBI taxonomy): domain Bacteria; kingdom Bacillati; phylum Actinomycetota; class Actinomycetes; order Kitasatosporales; family Streptomycetaceae; genus Streptomyces; species Streptomyces sp. NPDC004788. The sequence continues at coordinate 39,382 of NZ_JBSGBF010000060.1, read as the reverse complement.
CATCCGCGCCTTCATCGAGGCCGAGGTCGTCCCCGTCTACGACGAGTGGTTCCAGGCCGGCCAGGCGCCCCGCGACTTCTACTACAAGCTCGGTGAGCTGGGCATCTTCGGCATCAACGTGCCGGAGGAGTTCGGCGGCGCCGGTCTGGACACGCACAAGTTCGAGGCCGTCCTGTACGAGGAGACCGCCCGCGCGGGCGTGGCCTTCGGCGGCTCCGGCGTGCACGTCCTGCTCGCCCTCCCGTACATCAAGATGCTCGCCTCCGACGAGCAGAAGAAGCGTTACCTCCCGAAGTTCGTCACCGGCGAGGAGATGTGGGCGCTGGCGATGACCGAGCCGGGCACCGGCTCCGACGTCGCGGGCATGAAGACCACCGCCAAGCTCTCCGAGGACGGCACCCACTACGTCCTCAACGGCGCCAAGACCTTCATCACCGGTGGCGTCCACGCCGACCGCGTGATCGTCTGCGCCCGTACCTCGGCCCCCTCGGCCGAGGACCGCCGCTTCGGCATCTCCCTCTTCGCCGTGGACACCAAGTCCGAGGGCTACTCCATCGGCCGCAAGCTGGACAAGCTCGGCCTGCGCACCTCCGACACCGCCGAGCTCGCCTTCGTCGACGTCAAGGTGCCGGTCGAGGACCTGCTCGGCGAGGAGGGCAAGGGCTTCTACTACCTCGGCCACAACCTGGCCTCCGAGCGCTGGGGCATCGCCTTCGGCGCGTACGCGCAGGCCAAGGCCGCCGTCCGGTTCGCGCAGCAGTACGTCACGGACCGCACGGTCTTCGGCAAGCCGGTCGCGCACTTCCAGAACACCAAGTTCGAGCTGGCCGCCTGCCAGGCCGAGGTGGACGCCGCCGAGGCGGTCGCCGACCGCGCCCTGGAGGCCTTGGACGCGGGCGAGCTGACCCCGGCCGAGGCCGCCTCCGCCAAGCTCTTCTGCACCGAGGTCGCGCACCGCGTGATCGACCGCTGCCTCCAGCTGCACGGTGGCTACGGCTACATGAACGAGTACCCGATCGCCCGCCTGTACGCCGACAACCGCGTCAACCGCATCTACGGCGGCACCAGCGAGATCATGAAGTCGATCATCGCCAAGTCGATGGGCCTCTGACCAGGTGGCCCAAGTGCCCGAGGCACGCACCGCACTGGATGACCTGCTCGATCTGCTCGACCTGGAGCGGATCGAGCAGGACATCTTCCGCGGCGAGTCCCGCCAGTCGATCGTCCCCCGCGTCTTCGGCGGCCAGGTGGCCGCCCAGGCGCTGGTGGCGGCGGGGCGGACCGTCCCCGGCGACCGGCTCGCCCACTCGCTCCACGCGTACTTCCTGCGCCCCGGCGACCCGGGCGCGCCGATCGTCTACAACGTCGACCGGATCCGCGACGGCCGCTCCTTCACCACCCGCCGGGTGGTCGCGGTCCAGCACGGGCAGCCGATCTTCCACCTCTCGGCGTCCTTCCAGACGTACGAGGAGGGGCTCGACCACCAGGCGGACATGCCGCCCGCGCCCGACCCGGAGTCGCTGCCGACGCCGGCCGAGATGCTGCCCCGGCACCTTCCCCGCGAGGTCGCCGACCGGCTGATCGAGGCCCGGGCCGCGGTCGACCTGCGGTACGCCGAGACGCCGCCGTGGGGCACGGTCGGGCAGCCGCGCGAGCCGCGCTCGCAGGTGTGGTTCCGTACGAACGGCAAGCTCGCCGACGACCCCCTGCTGCACGTCGTCCTCGCCACCTACGTCTCCGACATGACCCTCCTCGACTCCGTCCTGCTCGCGCACGGGCGGGGCGGCTGGGCCGTCGGTGACGTCGTCGGGGCCTCGCTGGACCACGCGATGTGGTTCCACCGGCCGTTCCGGGCCGACGAGTGGCTCCTGTACGACCAGGAGTCGCCGACCGCGTCCGGCGGGCGGGGGCTCGGGCAGGCCAGGATCTACACGCAGGACGGGCGGCTCGCGATCACCGTCATCCAGGAGGGTGTCGTTCGCGTCCCGCGCTGACGACCGGACATACCGTCCGACGCATGGCACAGCAGGGCGAGAGCACGTTCACGGTGATCGTGGCGGCGACGGCGAACCTCGCGATCGCGGTCGCCAAGGCCGTCGCGGGCCTGGTCAGCGGCTCCAGCGCGATGCTCTCCGAGGCGGCGCACTCGGTCGCCGACACCGTCACCGAGGTCCTGCTGCTCACCGCGCTCAAGCGCAGCGAGAAGCCTGCCGACGAGGACCACCCGCTCGGGTACGCGAACGAGCGCTACGTCTGGGCGATGCTGGCCGCCGTCGCCACCTTCGTCGGCGGCGCGGTCTTCTCGATCTACGACGGCGTCCACGCGCTCACCCAGGGCGAGGACCTGGGCGACCCGCTCGCCTCGTACATCGTGCTCGCCGTCGCGTTCGTCCTGGAGGGCTACTCGCTGCGGACCGGGGTCCACCAGGTCCGCGGGGAGGCGGCCCGCGCGAACGCGCCCTTCACCCACTATCTGCGCCGGATGCCCGACACGACCGTCAAGGCCGTGGTCCTGGAGGACTCCGCCGCCCTCGTCGGCCTGCTGCTCGCGGCCGGCGGCCTGCTCGGCGCCCAGCTCACCGGCTCCGCGGTCTGGGACGGCGTCGCCTCGATCCTGATCGGCCTGCTGCTCGTGTACGTGGCGTGGGTGCTGGGCCGCTCCAACGCGGAGCTGCTCATCGGCCGCCCGCTGCCGCGCGGGCTGCGCGAGGAGGTCCGGGCGGAGCTGCTGGCGGTGGAGCACGTGGAGGAGGTGCTCGACCTGGTGACGCTGATCCAGGGCCCGGGCGAGGTGCTCGTGGCGGCGAAGGTCGACTTCCGGGACCTGTCGTCGGCGGCGGAGATCGAGCTGGCCTGCGAGGAGGCGGAGCACCGACTGCGAAGCCGCGTCCCCTCCATCCGCAGGGTCTATCTGGACCCGACGCCACCGGGCGGGAGATGACGACGGTGGGAGGGACCGAGCGGGCCGCAGGCCCCGGCCCAGGCCCCCCGGCCCAGGCCCCGGCCCCCCGGCCCAGGCCCCGGCCCCCGGTCCAGGCCCCCGGCCCCCCGTCAGACCAGGCGTCAGCCGACCAGACCCGCCGTCTCCAGCACGTACGCCGTCAGCGGCTCGTAGTAGCGCGGGTCCACGACGTGGTCGTCCAGCGGGATGGCGACCTGCACGGTGCCCTCCGCCTCACCGAGGAACAGCGCCGGGTCGTTGCAGTCCGCGTAGCCCAGCGTGTCGATGCCCCGCTGGGCCGCGCGCCCCGCCCAGCCGTGGTCGGCGACGACCAGGTCGGGCGCGGGCTCGCCGAGCGCCTCCAGCGCGTCGAGGATCGCGTTCATCGGCTCCGGAGAGTGGGTGTGCCAGAGGCTGGCGCCGCGCTCGAAGACGGCGACGTCGGCGAACTGCACCACGTACCCCTCGTCGGCGGTCAGTCCGCCGGGGATCCGGACGATGTCGCAGCCCTGGGCGCGCAGCGCGGCGGCGACCCGGCTGTGGACGTCGATGAGCGAGCCGGGGTGGCCGGTCGCGAAGAGGACCCGCTCGCGCGCGGACGCGGCCTTGGCGAGCCGGGCGGCCATCCGGTCGAGCGCGGCGACGGTCAGCTCCGGGTCGATCGTGTCCTGCCCGACCCGGTGCGCCGGGTCGTCCACGACCCCGCACCGCTCCGCCATCACCGCGAGCACGTCCTGCTCGTCCGTCCACCGGTCGCCGAGTTCGAGCCCGAGCCAGTAGTGCCGGTCGCCGTTGGCGAGCTGCCGGTAGTGGCTGAGGTTGTTGTCCCGTGGCGTGGCCACGTCCCCGGCGATCCGGGTCCGGACGAGGTGCTCGACGAGGGCGGCGCGGCTGAGTATCGGCATGCGGCTTATTGTGCCGGGCGCCGGCCCCCGCCCGTACGGGCATTTCGCCATGTCCGCCCGGGTCAGCGAACGGGACCGTCGGCCCCCAGCGCCCCGAACGCCCCGTGCGCCAGGCTCCGCAGCAGCGACTCCATCGCCTCGCGGCCCAGCGGCGCGCCGAGGTGCGGGGTCGAGTTCAGCAGGCCGAAGACGGCGTGGACGGCCGCCCTGGCCTCGGACTCGGCCGCGGTCGGGTACAGCTCGCGGACGACGGCGACCCACAGCTCGACGTACTGGCGCTGGAGCTGGCGCACCCGCTTGCGGTCCTCGTCCTTGAGGCGGTCGAGCTCGCGGTCGTGGAGGGTGATGAGGGGGCGGTCGTCGAGGGCGAAGTCGATGTGGCCGTCGATGAGGGAGCCGAGGACGGCGCGCGGGTCGCCGTCGGATTCGGCCACGCGCATCCGGCCGCCGTCGAGGAGCCGCTCGCTGATGCCGACCAGCAGTTCCGCGAGCATCGCGTCCTTGCCGGGGAAGTGCCGGTAGAGCCCGGGGCCGCTGATGCCGACCGCGGCTCCTATCTCATCGACGCCCACGCCGTGGAAGCCGCGCTCGGCGAAGAGACGCGCGGCTTCCTTGAGGATCTGCTGCCGGCGCGTCGGCGCGTCCGTCCGCGTGGGGCTCGTGGTCATTATTCGATTCTAGACAAGCCTGTTAGCGGTCGTTAACCTGACTGACATACGTTAACGCTCATTAACCGAGCGGACCGACCGAGCAAGGGAGCTCGACGGATGCAGCAGGCACCTGTGCTGACGAGCGCGGCTGATCCCGCCTCGGCGGCCTGGCAGGCCAACGAGGCGGCCCACCACGAGCTGGCCGCGACCCTGCGCGCCAAGCTCGCCGCGGCCGCGCTCGGCGGCGGCGAGAAGGCCCGCGCCCGGCACACCGCGCGCGGCAAGCTGCTGCCGCGCGACCGCGTGGACACCCTCCTGGACCCGGGTTCGCCCTTCCTGGAGCTGGCCCCGCTCGCGGCGCACGGGATGTACGGCGACCAGGCCCCGGCGGCCGGCGTGATCGCGGGCATCGGCCGGGTCTCCGGCCGCGAGTGCGTCATCGTCGCCAACGACGCCACCGTCAAGGGCGGCACGTACTACCCGATGACCGTCAAGAAGCACCTCCGCGCCCAGGAGGTGGCCCTGGAGAACCGCCTCCCCTGCCTCTACCTGGTGGACTCCGGCGGCGCCTTCCTGCCGATGCAGGACGAGGTCTTCCCGGACCGTGAGCACTTCGGCCGGATCTTCTTCAACCAGGCCCGGATGTCCGGCGCCGGCATCCCGCAGATCGCCGCGGTCATGGGCTCCTGCACGGCCGGCGGCGCGTACGTCCCGGCGATGAGCGACGAGGCCGTGATCGTCCGCAACCAGGGCACGATCTTCCTCGGCGGCCCGCCGCTGGTGAAGGCCGCGACCGGCGAGGTCGTCACGGCCGAGGAGCTCGGCGGCGGCGAGGTGCACTCCCGCACGTCGGGCGTCACCGACCACCTCGCCGAGGACGACGCGCACGCGCTGCGGATCGTCCGGAACATCGTCGCCACCCTCCCCGAGCGCGGCCCGCTGCCCTGGTCGGTCGAGCCGGCCGAGGAGCCGAAGGTGGACCCGTACGGGCTCTACGGTGCGGTGCCGGTCGACTCCCGCACCCCGTACGACGTGCGCGAGGTCATCGCCCGCGTCGTCGACGGCTCGCGCTTCCAGGAGTTCAAGGCCGAGTACGGGCAGACGCTGGTCACCGGCTTCGCCCGGATCCACGGCCACCCGGTCGGCATCGTCGCCAACAACGGCATCCTGTTCGCCGAGTCCGCCCAGAAGGGCGCGCACTTCATCGAGCTGTGCGACCAGCGCGGCATCCCGCTGGTCTTCCTGCAGAACATCTCCGGCTTCATGGTCGGCAAGGCGTACGAGCACGGCGGCATCGCCAAGCACGGCGCCAAGATGGTGACGGCCGTGGCCACCACGCGCGTGCCGAAGCTGACGGTGGTGATCGGCGGTTCGTACGGCGCCGGCAACTACTCGATGTGCGGCCGGGCGTACTCGCCGCGCTTCCTGTGGATGTGGCCCAACGCCAAGATCTCCGTGATGGGCGGCGAGCAGGCCGCTTCCGTGCTCGCGACCGTCAAGCGGGACCAGCTCGGCGACGCGTGGAGCGCCGAGGAGGAAGAGGCGTTCAAGACGCCGATCCGCCAGCAGTACGAGACGCAGGGCAGCGCCTACTACGCGACGGCCCGGCTGTGGGACGACGGGGTCATCGACCCGCTGGAGACCCGGCAGGTGCTGGGTCTCGCCCTGACCGCGTGTGCCAACGCGCCCCTGGGTGACCCCCAGTTCGGCGTCTTCCGGATGTGAGGGACCCCATCACCATGCAGCACAGGCAGCACATGTTCGACACGGTGCTCGTCGCCAACCGGGGCGAGATCGCCGTCCGGGTCATCCGCACGCTGCGGGAGCTCGGCGTGCGCTCGGTCGCGGTCCACAGCGACGCGGACGCCGACGCCCGGCACGTGCGGGAGGCCGACACGGCGGTACGGATCGGGCCGCCGGCCGCCTCGGAGTCGTATCTGAACGTCCCCGCCCTCCTCGACGCGGCCCGCCGCACCGGCGCGCAGGCCGTGCACCCCGGCTACGGCTTCCTCGCCGAGAACGCGGGGTTCGCGCGGGCGTGCGCGGAGGCGGGCCTGGTCTTCATCGGCCCGTCCGCCGAGGCGATCTCGCTCATGGGCGACAAGATCCGGGCCAAGGAGACGGTGCAGGCCGCGGGCGTGCCCGTGGTGCCGGGCGCCGCCGATCCCGACATCGTCGACGCGGCCCGCGAGCTGGGCGCGCCCGTGCTGCTCAAGCCGAGCGCGGGCGGTGGCGGCAAGGGCATGCGGCTGGTGCGCGACCTGGCCGTCCTGGAGGACGAGATCGCGGCGGCGCGGCGCGAGGCGCGGTCCTCGTTCGGCGACGACACGCTGCTCGTGGAGCGGTGGATCGACCGCCCGCGGCACATCGAGATCCAGGTCCTCGCGGACGCCCACGGCAACGTGGTGCACCTGGGCGAGCGCGAGTGCTCGCTCCAGCGCCGCCACCAGAAGATCATCGAGGAGGCCCCGAGCGTCCTCCTCACTCCGGAGATCCGCGCGTCGATGGGCGCGGCGGCGGTCGAGGCGGCCCGGTCCTGCGGCTACGTCGGCGCGGGCACGGTCGAGTTCATCGTGCCGGGCGGCGACCCGTCCTCGTACTACTTCATGGAGATGAACACCCGCCTCCAGGTCGAGCACCCGGTGACGGAGCTGATCACCGGCCTCGACCTGGTCGAGTGGCAGCTGCGGGTGGCGGCCGGTGAGCCGCTGTCCTTCTCCCAGGACGAGGTCCGGCTCGACGGCTGGGCGATCGAGGCCCGGATCTGCGCGGAGGACCCGGCGCGCGGCTTCCTGCCGTCCGGCGGCACGGTCCTCGCGCTGAACGAGCCGGCCGGTGCGGGCGTCCGCACGGACTCGGGCCTGAGCGAGGGCACCGAGGTGTCCTCCCTCTACGACCCGATGCTCTCGAAGGTCATCGTCCACGGCCCCGACCGCCCGACGGCCCTGCGCAAGCTGCGCGCGGCCCTGGCCGGCACGGTCACCCTGGGCGTCCCCACCAACGCGGGCTTCCTGCGCCGGCTGCTGGCCCACCCGGACGTCGTCGCGGGCGACCTCGACACGGGCCTGGTGGAGCGGGACGCGGAGAGCCTGGTCGACGGGTCGGTGCCGGACGAGGTGTACGCGGCGGCGGCGCTGCTGCGGCACTTCCCGCCGCCCGCGGCCGCGCCGGGCGCCGCCTGGTCGGACCCCTTCGACGCCCGTACGGGCTGGCGCCTCGGCGGCGCCCCCGCGTGGACGGCGGTGGACTTCCGCGTCCCCGGCCACGAGCCGGTGACCGTCCGCGTGCGCGGCGAGGCCCGCGCGGCCGAGCTGCTGCTCGAAGGCGGAACGGCCGGCCGCGCCGCGCTGCTCGCCCGCCCGGACGGCGCCCCGACCGCGGCCGGCGAGGTCGCCTTCCACCTCGACGGCGTCACGCACCGCTTCACCGCCGTCCCCTCCCCGGACGGGCTCTGGCTCGGCCGCGACGGTGACTCCTGGCACGTGATGGACCACGACCCGGTCGCCGCCGCGCTCTCCGGTGCCCGGCACGGCGGAGCCGACACGCTCGCCGCGCCGATGCCCGGCACGGTGACCGTCGTGAAGGTGGCCGTCGGCGACGAGGTCGTGGCCGGGCAGAGCCTGCTCGTGGTGGAGGCGATGAAGATGGAGCACGTCATCTCCGCGCCGCACGCCGGGACCGTCACCGAACTGGACGTCACACCGGGCACGACCGTGGCCATGGACCAGATCCTGGCCGTGGTGACCCCGCACGAGTCGGACGCGCACGAGGAGGAGACGGCATGAGCGCCGAGGACCTGGGCCTGCCGATGACCGTGGCCGACCCGGCGCTGCCCACCCGGGTCCGGATCCACGAGGTGGGGCCGCGCGACGGGCTGCAGAACGAGAAGACGGCCGTGCCGACCGAGGTGAAGGCGGAGTTCATCCGCCGCCTCGCCGCCGCCGGGCTCGACACCGTCGAGGCGACGAGCTTCGTGCACCCGAGGTGGGTGCCCCAGCTCGCCGACGCCGAGGAGCTGTTCCCACAGGTCAAGGACCTGGCCGTACGGCTCCCGGTGCTCGTGCCGAACGAGCGCGGCCTGGACCGGGCGCTCGCGCTCGGGGCCCGCGAGGTCGCCGTCTTCGCGTCGGCGACGGAGTCCTTCGCCAAGGCCAACCTGAACCGGACCGTCGACGAGGCGCTCGCCATGTTCGCGCCGACCGTCACCCGGGCCATAGAGGCCGGGCTGAAGGTCCGCGGCTATCTGTCGATGTGCTTCGGCGACCCCTGGGAGGGCGCCGTCCCGATCGAGCAGGTCGTCCGGGTCACCAAGGCCCTCGCCGACATGGGCTGCGACGAGCTGAGCCTCGGCGACACCATCGGCGTCGCCACCCCGGGCCACGTCCGGGCGCTGCTCACGGCGCTGAACGGGGCCGGGGTGCCCACCTCCCGTATCGCCGTGCACTTCCACGACACCTACGGGCAGGCGCTGGCCAACAGCCACGCCGCCCTGCAGCACGGCGTCACCGTCTTCGACGCCTCCGCGGGCGGCCTCGGCGGCTGCCCGTACGCCAAGTCCGCCACCGGCAACCTCGCCACCGAGGACCTGGTGTGGATGCTCCGCGGTCTCGGCGTCGAGACCGGGGTCGACCTGGCCGCCCTCACCGCCACGAGCGTGTGGATGGCCGAACAACTGGGCCGGCCGAGCCCGTCCCGTACCGTCCGCGCGCTCTCCCACAAGGAGTCCTGAGCATGTCCCTCGACCACCGACTCTCCGAAGAGCACGAGGAACTCCGCCGTACGGTGGAGGAGTTCGCCCACGACGTCGTCGCCCCGAAGATCGGCGACTACTACGAGCGGCACGAGTTCCCCTACGAGATCGTCCGCGAGATGGGCCGCATGGGCCTGTTCGGGCTGCCGTTCCCCGAGGAGTACGGCGGCATGGGCGGCGACTACCTGGCCCTTGGCATCGCCCTGGAGGAGCTGGCCCGGGTCGACTCCTCGGTCGCCATCACCCTGGAGGCGGGCGTCTCGCTCGGCGCGATGCCGGTCTACCGCTTCGGTACGGAGGAGCAGAAGCGGGAGTGGCTGCCGAAGCTGTGCGCCGGCGAGATGCTCGGCGCCTTCGGCCTGACGGAGCCGGGCGCCGGCTCGGACGCGGGCGGCACCCGGACCACCGCGGTGCGCGACGGCGACCAGTGGGTCATCAACGGCTCGAAGTGCTTCATCACCAACTCCGGTACGGACATCACCGGTCTGGTCACGGTCACGGCGGTGACCGGCCGCAAGCCCGACGGCCGCCCGCTGATCTCCTCGATCATCGTCCCCTCGGGCACGCCCGGCTTCACGGTCGCCGCGCCCTACTCGAAGGTCGGCTGGAACGCCTCGGACACCCGCGAGCTCGCCTTCGACGACGTGCGCGTGCCGGTCGAGAACCTGCTGGGCGAGGAGGGCCGTGGCTACGCGCAGTTCCTGCGGATCCTCGACGAGGGCCGGATCGCGATCGCCGCGCTCGCCACGGGTCTCGCGCAGGGCTGTGTGGACGAGTCGGTGAAGTACGCGAAGGAACGTCACGCCTTCGGTCGTCCGATCGCCGACAACCAGGCCATCCAGTTCAAGATCGCCGACATGGAGATGCGGGCCCACATGGCCCGGATCGGCTGGCGCGACGCGGCCTCCCGCCTCGTCCTCGGCGAGCCGTTCAAGAAGGAGGCGGCGCTCGCGAAGCTGTACTCGTCGACGGTGGCCGTCGACAACGCCCGCGAGGCGACCCAGATCCACGGCGGCTACGGCTTCATGAACGAGTACCCGGTGGCCCGCATGTGGCGCGACTCGAAGATCCTGGAGATCGGCGAGGGCACGAGCGAGGTCCAGCGGATGCTGATCGCACGGGAGTTGGGCCTGTCGGCCTGAGTCCGGAGCATGTGGATACGGCCCGCCGAGTACGACTCGGCGGGCCGTGGCCGTGTCGCCTTGTGCGCCGCTTCCGGCTCGCCTAGCCTCCCGGAGTCGTTCGTTCATTCGTCAGGGACAACCGAAGGCTCGGCGCCCGAGCCCGAAACCCGTCACCGGGAATCGGAGCCACCATGACCGACAACGACACCGCCGGCCTCGTCGGCAGACTGCGCGGCGCGCTCGGACCAGAGGTGTGCGCGCCGGGAACCGACGCGTACGAGCGCAGCCTGGCCAGGATCTTCTTCCCCGAGGCCGCCCGCCGACGACCCGCCTGCGTCGTGGCGCCCCGCTCGGCCGAGGACGTCGCGACCGTGTTGCGGGTCGCGGCGGAGACGGGGGTCCGGGTGACCGTGCGCGGCGGCGGTCTCAGCTCGAACTGCGTCGCCGACGGCGCCGTCCTGCTCGACCTGTCGAAGCACCTGAACGGGGCCCGCCCGGACGGCGCCCGGGTGACCGTCGGCGGTGGAGCGACCGTGGCCACCATGCTCGGGGCCCTCGCGCCGGCAGGTCGTACGGTCCCGATCGGCGTCATCGGCCACGCCGGCCTGGGGATGGCGACCCGAGGGGGCATCGGCTGTCTGACGAGGTCCCTGGGGCTCACCGTCGATCATCTCGTCGCGGCCGAACTCGTCCTCCCCGGCGGGGACGTCGTCCACCTCACGGAGCGGAGCTCCGGCGACGACGCCGACCTGTGGTGGGCCGTCCGGGGCGCCGCGCCCCTGGTCGGGGTGGTCACCTCCGCGACGTTCCGCACCCACGAGATCGGGCCGGTCTGGGTCGACCGGGCGGTCGTGGGCCTGGACGGGCTCGCCGCCTATTTCCGGGTGGCTCCCGGGCTGCCACGGGACACCAGCATGAGCGCGGTGCTCGGCCGCACCCCCCTCTCGCCGGACGAACCGGTCCTCTTCCTCTACACCGCGTGCGCGAGCGGGGACGACGAGACCATCGGCCGGGCCAGGTCGGCGACCTCCGCCGTCGTCGCGGGCGCGGGCCCGTCGCCGCTCTACCGCTCGGAGACCTCGGGCCGATATCCGGCCGGCCTGCCCGAGTTCGCCCTTCCCGGCGCCGGCGGCGCCGAGCCCGAACCGGTCCGGCTGCCCCGCCCCGGGGAGGAGCGGCGCGGTTCGGTCTTCGGCAAAGCGGTCTTCACCGCCGCCACCCTCGACGCCGCGGCCGCCGACGCCCTCGCGGAGCGGATGCGCGCGGCACCCACGCGCGCGTGCCAGATCGACTTCCAGCACACCGGCGGGGCTCTGGCCGACGTCGACGACACCGCCACCGCGTTCTGGGGCAGGACCGCCCAATGGAGCGTCCCGGTGAACGCGATCTGGGACGACGAGGCCGACGCGGACGCCTGCAGGGCGTGGGCCCGCGACACCGTCCAGGCCCTGGCCGCGCACACCGTCGGGGTCTACAGCGTCGACCTGCGGCCGGACCTCCCCGAGTACGAGGCCGAGGCCAGGGCGGCCTACGGCGGCAACCTGGCCCGCCTCCGGGCGCTTCAGCGCCGCTACGACCCGACGGGAGTGCTCGCGCCGCCTCTCCCGTGAGGTCCCGTCAGCCCGCGTGAGCCCGCATGAGCCCGCTCCTCCGACCCGGGGGGGCGGGCTTTCGTCGTTCCCGCCCCACCTCTGTTGATCGAAGTGAGGTTAGGCTAACCTGCACTCGATAAGGTGAGGCTTACCTACCTCGGTCTGCCTCGACCTGTCCCGACCTGCCTCGATCTACCTCGAACTGCCCGGCCGCCGACTCCGGCACGCACCGAAAGCGACTTCGCCATGCCCAGCACCGCCCGAGCCACCACCCTCACCCGCCGCGGACTGCTCGCCGCGGGCGGCGCCCTCGGGCTCGGCGCCGCGCTCGTCGCCTGCGGCGGCGGTGCCGACCCGAAGGGGGTCCCGGCCGGGGCCGGGAAGTCCGGCGCCTGGGAGTTCAAGGACGACCGCGGGCAGACGGTGAAGCTGGCGTCCGTGCCGAAGAACATCGTCGCCTTCACCGGAACCGCCGCCGCCCTCAAGGACTTCGGCGTCGAGGTCAAGGGCGTCTTCGGCCCGACCACGGTCAAGGACCCGAAGACCGGCGCGGTGAAGCCGGACGTGCAGGCAGGTGACCTGGACGTCAGGAAGGTCACCGTCATCGGCAACGTCTGGGGCGAGTTCAGGATCGAGGAGTACCTGAAGCTCCAGCCCGAGGTCCTCATCACGGACATGTGGGAGAAGGACGCCCTCTGGTACGTCCCGGAGGAGCAGAAGGACAAGATCCTCAAGATCGCGCCGAGCGTCGCCCTGTGGGCCGCCGGGAAGTCGATGCCCGCCGTGCTCCAGCGCCACGTGGACCTCGCCGCCTCGCTCGGCGCCGATGTGAAGGCGAAGCAGATCCAGGACGACAAGGCCCGCTTCGAGGCGGCCGCCGAGCGCGTCCGGAAGGCGGCGAAGGCGAAGAAGGGCATCAAGGTCCTCATCGGCTCCGGCGCGCCCGACACCTTCTACGTCTCCGCCCCGGCCCGCCCGACCGACACCCTCTTCTTCCAGGAGCTGGGCGTCGACCTGATCGTGCCGGACAAGCTGGACCCGACCGGCTGGTTCGAGCTGCTCAGCTGGGAGAACGCCGACAAGTACAAGGCCGACGTCATCCTGCTCGACAACCGCACCTCGGCCCTGCAGCCCGACGCCCTGAAGGCCAAGCCGACCTGGGCCGCACTGCCCGCCGTCAAGGCCGGCCAGGTCTTCCCGCGCGTCACCGAGCCCGTCTACTCGTACGCCAAGTGCGCCCCGCTCCTGGAGGACCTGGCCAAGGCCCTCGAGAACGCCAAGAAGGTGGCCTGACCGCATGACGAACGCCGAGACCGCCCCGTTCCAGTTCTTCTCCCTCCAGGTCGACCGGACGAGGCGGCTCGGCCCGTCGCTGGTCCGCGTCACCTTCACCGGCGACGACCTCGTCGGCGACGAGCTGAAGGAGTTCGCCGCCGGGGGCCGCGACCAGTCGCTCTCGCTCTTCCTGCCGCATCCGGGGCAGGACGCGCCGCTGCTGCCGCCGCTCGACGACCCGGACATGTACGCGATCCTGGGCGCCTACCGGGCCATGCCGCACGACGAGCGGGCCGTGATGCGCTCGTACACCGTCCGCGCCCAGCGCACCGCGCCGGACGGGCGCGTCGAAGTCGACATCGACTTCGCCCTCCATGAGGACGGTGGCCCCGCCTGCCGCTGGGCCGGGCGCGCCGAGGCCGGCGACCGGGTGGTCGTGCTCGGGCCGGCCGTGGCCGACAACACCGGCGTGCGCTTCCGGCTGCCCGAGGACGCCGACTCCGTGCTGATCTGGGGCGACGAGACGGCCCTGCCGGCCGCCTCCGCGATCCTGGAGTGGCTGCCGGCCGAGACCCGCGCGCACGTCTACCTCGAAGTCCCGTACTCCGGCGACCGCATGGAGCTCGCGACGGAGGCCGACGCGACGATCACCTGGCTGGTACGGGAGGAGGGCGCGCCGTCCGCCGTCGAGGCGACCGCGGCCGCCGCGCTGCCCGGCGCCGACCCGTACGTCTGGATCGCGGGCGAGTCCGGCGCGGTGAAGGCGCTGCGCCGGCACTTCGTACGCGAACGGGGCATCGACCGGCGGCGGGTGACGTTCGTCGGCTACTGGCGCAAGGGCCTGTCGGAGGACGCGCTGCGCGAGGTCCCGGACGAGACCCAGGAAGACGGTTGAGAACCGGCCAATCCTCGAAAAGCCCCCCGACCTTCGTGGACGGGGGGCTTTTCCGTCATCAAACTTAGGTTAGGCTAACCTTACTTACCTCGACCGAGTTCGCTCCCGGAAGGGTCCCCACATGCGCTCCCACCTGCTCAACGACACGACGGCGGACGTCTACCGACGCACCGTCACCGAAGGAGTCGAGCGGGTGGCGAGGAAACTCGCCACGACACGCGGGCCGTTCACCGGCGTCACGCCCGCCGCGCTCGCCCCCGTCGTCGACGCCGTCGACCTCGACCGGCCGCTCGGCGACGCCTCCGCCGCCCTCGACGAGCTGGAGGACGTCTACCTCCGCGACGCGGTCTACTTCCACCACCCGCGCTACCTGGCCCACCTCAACTGCCCGGTGGTCATCCCCGCCGTCCTCGGCGAGGCCGTGCTCTCCGCCGTGAACTCCTCGCTCGACACCTGGGACCAGAGCGCCGGCGGCACCCTGATCGAACGCCGGCTGATCGACTGGACGGCCGGCCGGATCGGCCTCGGGCCGCTCGCCGACGGGGTGTTCACCAGCGGCGGCAGCCAGTCCAACCTCCAGGCGCTGCTGCTCGCCCGCGAGGAGGCGGGCACCTCCGACCTCTCCAGGCTGCGGATCTTCGCCTCCGAGTGCAGCCACTTCAGCGTCGTGAAGTCGGCCGGGCTGCTCGGCCTCGGCCGGGACGCCGTCGTATCGATCCCGGTCGACCGGAACCGCCGGATGCAGTCCGTGGTCCTCGCCGCCGAACTGGCCGCCTGCCGCGCCGAGGGGCTGATCCCGATGGCGGTCGTCGCCACCGCCGGCACCACCGACTTCGGCTCGATCGACCCGCTGCCGGAGATCGCCGCCCTCGCCGCCGAGTACGGCGCGTGGATGCACGTGGACGCGGCCTACGGCTGCGGGCTGCTCGTCTCGCCGAACCGCCGCCACCTCCTGGACGGCATCGAGCGGGCCGACTCGGTCACCGTCGACTACCACAAGTCCTTCTTCCAGCCGGTGAGTTCCTCCGCCCTGCTGGTCCGCGACGGCGCCACGCTGCGGCACGCGACCTACCACGCGGACTACCTCAACCCGCGGCGCACGCTGGCCGAGAGGATCCCCAACCAGGTCGACAAGTCGCTCCAGACCACCCGCCGCTTCGACGCCCTCAAACTGTGGCTGACCCTGCGTGTGATGGGCGCCGACGGCGTCGGCGAACTCTTCGACGAGGTCTGCGACCTGGCCCGGGCCGGCTTCGAGCTGCTCGCCGCCGACCCGCGCTACGACGTGGTGGTGGAACCTCAGCTGTCGACGCTCGTCTACCGGTACGTCCCCGAGCACGTCACCTCGCCCGCCGACATCGACCGCGCCAACCTCCACGCCCGCAAGGCCCTCTTCGCCTCGGGCGAGGCCGTGGTCGCCGGCACCAAGGTCGACGGGCGCCAGTACCTGAAGTTCACCCTGCTCAACCCCGGGACGACGGTGTCCGACATCGCCGCCGTCCTCGACCTGATCGCCGGCCACGCCGAGCAGTACCTGGGAGAGACCCTTGTCCACGCAGCCTCTTGACTTCCTCGGCATCGGGCTCGGCCCCTTCAACCTCGGCCTCGCCTGCCTCACCGAGCCCATCGCCGAACTCGACGGCCTCTTCCTGGAGTCCAAGCCGGACTTCGAGTGGCACTCCGGCATGTTCCTGCCCGGCGCCCACCTCCAGACGCCCTTCATGTCCGACCTGGTCACCCTCGCCGACCCGACCTCCCCCTACTCCTTCCTCAACTACCTGAAGGAGAAGGGCCGGCTGTACTCCTTCTACATCCGTGAGAACTTCTATCCGCTCCGGACGGAGTACAACGACTACTGCCGCTGGGCCGCCGGAAAGCTGTCGTCGATCCGCTTCTCGACGACGGTGACCTCGGTCTCGTACGACGAGGGCAGCGAGCTGTACGTGGTGGCCACCGAGCGCGGCGAAACGTTCCGCGCCCGCCGGCTCGTGCTCGGCACCGGCACCCCGCCGTACGTCCCCGAGCCCTGCCGCGACCTCGGCGGCGACCTGATCCACAACTCGCGCTACCTGCCGAACCGCGAGGCGCTCCAGCGGAAGAAGTCGATCACCCTGGTCGGCAGCGGCCAGAGCGCCGCCGAGATCTACTACGACCTCCTCGGCGAGATCGACACGCACGGCTACCGGCTCGACTGGGTGACCCGCTCCCCGCGCTTCTTCCCGCTCGAATACACCAAGCTCACCCTGGAGATGACCTCTCCGGACTACATCGACTACTTCCGCGCCCTGCCCGAGCGGACCCGCTACCGCCTGGAGCACGAGCAGAAGGGCCTGTTCAAGGGCATCAACGGCGACCTCATCGACGCCATCTTCGACCTGCTCTACGAGAAGAACCTGGCCGGCCCGGCGCCCACCCGGCTGCTCACGAACTCCGCGCTGCACTCCGCCGCGTACGACGAGGCCACCGGCACGTACACGCTGGGCTTCCGCCAGGAGGAGCAGGAGAAGGACTTCACCCTGGAGACCGAGGGCCTGATCCTCGCCACCGGCTACAAGTACACCGTCCCCGCCTTCCTGGAACCGGTCATGGACCGGCTCCGCCGGGACTCGCGGGGCCGCTTCGACGTGGCCCGCAACTACTCGATCGACACCACCGGCCGCGGGGTCTTCCTGCAGAACGCCGGCACGCACACCCACTCGATCACCTCGCCCGACCTGGGCATGGGGCCGTACCGCAACGCCTACATCATCGGCGAGATGCTGGGCACCGAGTACTACCCCGTCGAGAAGACCATCGCCTTCCAGGAGTTCGCGGCATGAGCGCCCCCACCGCCACCGTCCACATACGCCCGCTCGACCCCCTCGGGGACGCCGAGCTGATCCATCCCTGGGTCACCCACCCGAAGGCCGCGTTCTGGATGATGCAGGACGCGAAACTGCAGGACGTCGAGCGCGCGTACATGGCGATCGCCGCGAACCCGCACCACGACGCCTTCGTCGGCAGCGTGGACGGCGAGCCCGCCTTCCTCATGGAGCGGTACGACCCCGCCGAGGCCGAGCTGGTCGGCCTGTACGAGGCGGAGCCCGGCGACGTCGGCATGCACTTCCTCGTCGCGCCCACGGACACCCCCGTGCACGGCTTCACCCGCCTGGTGATCACCGCCGTGATGCGCGAGCTGTTCGCCGACGCGGCGACCGCCCGCGTGGTCGTCGAGCCGGACGTGCGCAACACGGCCGTGCACGCGCTGAACGCGACCGTCGGCTTCGTGCCCGAGCGCGAGATCCAGAAGCCGGAGAAGAAGGCGCTGCTGAGCTTCTGCACCCGCGCGCAGTTCGAGGCGGCGACGGCCGCGACGGAGGCTCCCGCGTGAACCCCACCGCCGTGAACCCCACCGCCGTGAACCCCACCGCCGTGAACCCCACCGCCGTGAACCCCGCCGCTGAGAACCCCGCCGCCGCGCACCCCGCCGCCATGGCCCCCGTCGGCCACCTCACCCCGGCCCGCTGGGCCGACGCCAACCGCGCCCTGATCCGCAAGGCCCTCGCCGAGTTCACCCACGAACGGCTCCTCGACCCGCAGGAGCTGGGCGACAGCCGCTACCTGGTGCTCAGCGACGACGGCCGCACCGAGTACCGCTTCACCGCCGACCGCTTCGCCCTCGACCACTGGCAGGTCTATCCCGAGTCGATCAGCCGCCACCGGGGCAGCGAGCAGCTCCCGCTCGACGCGCTGCAGTTCGTCATCGAGCTGCGCGGCTCGCTCGGCCTCAGCGACGAGATCCTGCCGGTGTACCTGGAGGAGATCTCCTCCACCCTGGCCGGTACGGCCTTCAAGGCGACGAAGCCACAGGTGCCGGCCGCCGAGCTGGCCCGGGCCGGCTTCCAGGCGATCGAGACCGGGATGACCGAGGGCCACCCCTGCTTCGTCGCCAACAACGGGCGGCTCGGCTTCGGCGTCGACGAGTACCGCGCCTACGCCCCCGAGGCGGCCGCCCCGGTCCACCTGGTGTGGCTGGCCGCGCACCGCGACCGCGCCACCTTCACGGCCGGCGCCGGGATCGACTACGAGAGCTTCGTGCGCGCCGAGCTCGGCGACGCGGCCGTCGACGGCTTCGCCGCCACGCTCGCCGCCCGCGGCCTGGACCTCGCCGACTACCTCCTGATGCCGGTCCACCCCTGGCAGTGGTGGAACAAGCTGTCCGTCACCTTCGCCGCCGAGGTCGCGCAGGAGCGGCTGGTGTACCTGGGCGAGGGGACGGACGCGTACCTGGCCCAGCAGTCCATCAGGACCTTCTTCAACACCGCCGACCCGGCCAAGCACTACGTGAAGACGGCCCTGTCCGTCCTCAACATGGGCTTCATGCGGGGCCTCTCCGCCGCCTACATGGAGGCCACGCCCGCCATCAACGACTGGCTGGCCGCGCTCGTCGACGCCGACCCCGTCCTGAAGGCAGCCCGGTTCTCGATCATCCGCGAGCGGGCCGCGGTCGGCTACCGGCACCTGGAGTACGAGGCCGCCACCGACCGCTACTCCCCCTACCGCAAGATGCTCGCCGCGCTGTGGCGCGAGTCGCCCGTCCCGTCCCTCGGGCCGGGCGAGCGGCTCGCGACCATGGCCTCGCTGCTGCACGCCGACCACGCGGGCGCGTCCTTCGCGGGCGCCCTGATCAAGGAGTCGGGCCTGACGCCGGCGGAGTGGCTGCGCCGCTACCTGGACGCCTACCTCCTCCCGGTGCTGCACAGCTTCTACGCGTACGACCTGGTCTACATGCCGCACGGCGAGAACGTGATCCTCGTCCTCGACGAGCGCGGCGCCGTCTCCCGGGCGATCTTCAAGGACATCGCCGAGGAGATCTGCGTCATGGACCCGGACGCGGTCCTGCCGCCCGCGGTGGAGCGGATCCGCGCGGACGTCCCCGAGGACATGAAGCTGCTGTCCGTCTTCACGGACGTCTTCGACTGCTTCTTCCGCTTCCTCGGCGCCACGCTCGCCGCCGAGGGCGTGGTGGGCGAGGACGACTTCTGGCGCGCGGTCGCCGCGTGCGTGAAGGGCTACCAGGACACCCACCCGGAGCTGGCCGACCGCTTCGCGCGGTACGACATGTTCGCGGACACCTTCGCCCTCTCCGCGCTCAACCGCCTCCAGCTGCGCAACAACCGCCAGATGGTCGACCTGGCGGACCCGTCGGCGGCCCTCCAGCTGGTCGGCGACCTGGTCAACCCGATCGCCCGGTTCGCCTGACGGCACGCCCCGCGACCAGGCGCGGGCCCGGCGGAGTCACGGTCCTCCGCCGGGCCCGCGCCTTAGCGCCGGGGCCCGGCCCCCGGGGGAGAGCGCGGCCCCCCGGGGGACGCCCCCG
>NZ_JBSGBF010000060.1:0-19881 GCF_053601115.1 Streptomyces sp. NPDC004788 | reverse complement strand
CCCATAGCCCGGGCCCCCCCCCGGGGCCGTCACGCAACCCCGCCGGGCCCGCGCCTTCGCGCGGGCGCCCGGCACCGCTGGCGGAGCGCGCCACCCGGCTGAGAGCCCCCGTTCCGAGGGGAAGGTGTAGACCAATTACCCCGTTCGGACGCGTGATCAGGCTCTCTTCTGCCCGAAATCGGGCAGGATTCTTGCAATGACCCGGGGGTACCCCGCAAGATTCACTGGTGCTCGAACGCCGACCGTCGCACGACGACCTCATCGACCACCTGGTCCGCAGCACCGCGCTCCAGCGCGGTGAGGCCGCCCGGGTGGTGCTCGACGTGCTGGCGTACTTCGACGAGTCGGCGGAGGAGTTCGTCCGGCGCCGCCACCGCGAGCTGCAGTCCGGCGGCGCGGTGAACGCCGAGATCTTCGAACGGATCGCGGCCGAGCTGCCGCACCGCGCCGTGGCGCCGCCGGAGCTCTCGCTCCGGCAGCTGCGCCGCATCGTCTACGGCTGACAAGGCCGCAACGGCCGCCACGGCCGAGCACACCCAACAGACCTCGGAGGGGTAACACCTTTATGTGCGGAATCGTCGGTTACATCGGCAAGCGCGACGTCGCTCCCCTGCTGCTCGAAGGACTGCAGCGGCTGGAGTACCGGGGTTACGACTCCGCCGGCATCGTCGTCACCAGCCCCAAGGCCGCCGGCCTGAAGATGGTGAAGGCCAAGGGCCGGGTCCGCGACCTGGAGGCCCGCGTGCCCAAGCGTTTCGCGGGCACGACCGGCATCGCGCACACCCGCTGGGCCACCCACGGCGCCCCGAGCGACGTCAACGCGCACCCGCACCTCGACCCCGAGAACAAGGTCGCCGTCGTCCACAACGGCATCGTCGACAACGCGGCCGAGCTGCGCGCCAAGCTGGAGGCCGACGGCGTCGTCTTCGCGTCCGAGACCGACACCGAGGTGATCACCCACCTGATCGCCCGCTCCCAGGCCGACACCCTGGAGGAGAAGGTCCGCGAGGCCCTCAAGCACATCGAGGGCACGTACGGCATCGCCGTCATGCACGCCGACTTCAACGACCGCATCGTGGTGGCCCGCAACGGCTCCCCGGTCGTCCTCGGCATCGGCGAGAAGGAGATGTTCGTCGCCTCCGACGTCGCCGCCCTGGTCGCCCACACCCGCCAGGTCGTCACCCTCGACGACGGCGAGATGGCCACCCTGAAGGCCGACGACTTCCGCACGTACACCACCTCCGGCGCGTCCACCAACGCCACCCCCGAGACCGTGGAGTGGGAGGCCGCCTCGTACGACATGGGCGGCCACGACACGTACATGCACAAGGAGATCTCCGAGCAGCCCGACGCGGTCGACCGCGTGCTGCGCGGCCGGATCGACGACCGCTTCTCCACCGTGCACCTCGGCGGCCTGAACCTGGACGCCCGCGAGGCCCGCTCCATCCGCCGGATCAAGATCCTCGGCTGCGGCACCTCGTACCACGCCGGTCTCATCGGCGCCTCCCTCATCGAGGGCATGGCCCGCATCCCGGCCGACGCCGAGCCGGCCTCCGAGTTCCGCTACCGCAACCCGGTCGTCGACCCCGACACCCTCTACATCGCGGTCTCCCAGTCCGGCGAGACCTACGACGTGCTGGCCGCCGTCCAGGAGCTCAAGCGCAAGGGCGCGCGGGTCCTCGGCGTCGTCAACGTCGTCGGCTCCGCGATCGCCCGCGAGGCGGACGGCGGCGTGTACGTGCACGCCGGCCCCGAGGTCTGCGTCGTCTCCACCAAGTGCTTCACCAACACGGTCGTCGCCTTCGCGCTGCTCGCGCTGCACCTCGGCCGCATCCGCGACCTGTCCGTCACCGACGGCAAGCGGATCATCGAGGGCCTGCGCAGGCTGCCCGGCCAGATCGAGGAGATCCTCAAGACCGAGGACGAGATCAAGAAGCTGGCCAAGGAGTACGCGGGCGCCCAGTCGATGATGTTCATCGGCCGCGTCCGGGGCTACCCGGTCGCCCTGGAGGCCTCCCTCAAGCTGAAGGAGATCTCCTACATCCACGCCGAGGCGTACCCGGCCTCCGAGCTGAAGCACGGCCCGCTCGCCCTCATCGAGCCGGCCCTGCCGACGGTCGCGATCGTCCCCGACGACGACCTGCTGGAGAAGAACCGCGCCGCCCTGGAGGAGATCAAGGCCCGCAGCGGCCCGATCCTCGCGGTCGCGCACCAGCCGCAGGAGAAGGCCGACCACACCATCGTGGTGCCGAAGAACGAGGACGAGCTGGACCCGATCCTGATGGGCATCCCGCTCCAGCTCCTCGCGTACCACACCGCGCTCGCCATGGGCCGCGACATCGACAAGCCGCGGAACCTGGCCAAGTCCGTCACGGTCGAGTAGCGGGACCGCCGGGCCTGTCCCCCGGCCCCCCGCCCACCGGGCCTGTCCCCCGGTGGTCGACCGGACACGAGAGCGGCCCTCGTCCATCCCAGGTGGACGAGGGCCGCTCTTTCGCGCCGTTACGGATCAGCTCGCCGCCGCCGCGCGGGAACCGCGGGCCAGGGAGGTCGGCCAGCCGGCCACCGCCGCCGTGGCGCCGTACCAGGCCGCGAGGCCCGCGACCGCGGCGACCCAGCCGCCGGCCTTGCCGAGGCCCGCGTTGTCGGCGAAGGCGCCGATGCCGAGCAGCAGCAGGGCGACGAAGAGGAGCCCGTACACGCCCTGGCCGAACAGTCCGCTGCCGCTCGCGGCCATCGTCAGCGTGAGCGCCAGGAGCGCCCACAGCAGCAGGAAGAGTCCGGTGGCCTCGGCGGAGGCGTGGGCGCCGACGGCGGTGCCCCACGTGAACCAGAAGGCTCCGAGGGCCGAAAAGGCCGTGCCCTCACCGGTGTTGCCGGCGCGCAGGGCCAGCAGGCCGACGAGGAAGAGCGCGACACCGCCGACCCAGGTGGCGAGCCCGCCGGCGTCCGCCGCGCCGACGTGGTCGACCACGCCGGTGGAGCCGATGCCGAAGGCCAGCAGGGTCAGTCCGAGTGCGAGGTTTCCGAGGGTGGAGGTGGTGTTTCCCGCGGCGGCTTCGTTGGACACGGCGGGCTCCCTTCAGGTGTGCAGTTGTACTGCTTGGACTGCTTTGTTCCGGTGCTCTTTATGTACCCTTCACAAGCGCACAATTCACCTGAGGAAGGCCGAAATTATGGCCGGAACAAGGGAGTTGGGAGAGGCTCCTGTGACTCAACTCGCGGGACAGCCGGCGGGACGGCCCGGGTGACGGCCGCGGGCCCGGGCTACGGGATCACGACCACCGGGCGCTGCGCGCGGCGCGCCAGCCGGCCGGCCACCGAGCCGAAGATCCGGCCGACGATGCCGTGCGTCCCGCCCACCACGATCGCGTCGGCCGCGTACTCCTTGCCGACCTCCTCCAGCTCGTGGCAGATGTCGCCACCGCGCTCGACGAGGATCCACGGCACCTCGGAGAGATGGTCCGCGCAGGCCAGCTCCAGGCCCAGGACCTCGGTGCGGTGGTCCGGCACGTCGACGAAGACGGGCGGCTCGCAGCCGGCCCACACCGTGGTGGGCAGCCGGTTGGCGACGTGCACGATGATCAGGCCGGATCCGGAGCGGCGGGCCATGCCGATGGCATAGGCGAGGGCGCGCTCACTGGACGTCGAGCCGTCGAAGCCGACGACGACACCGTGCCGGAAGGCCGGGTCGCAGGCGTGACGTGGCTGTTCCACCGCGAGGGGGTCGACCGTGGAGTCGGCGACGCGCTTGCGGTCCGCGGGTTCGGGGAATTCGTGACCGGCCATCGGTGTCTCGGCGAAGAGGGTCCTGACGGGAGGGACGGAAAGGACAGGGAGCGGAACAACGGTTGGCTGTTGGCTTGGCTGCGGAGCTGTGTCCGGGAATCATCTTCCCAAGCCCATACCCCCAAGGGTACGGCGACACTCCTCCCGAGCCCAGGGACGCCGCCGGGGTCCCCTCACGGCGCTCCATACGGCGCTCCAGGAGAATGCACGAGCCCCGCGCGGAGCGCAATGCCGGTTGTGCCCTACAGGTGTCCGTACGGGGGCCAAACGGACGTGTCCCGCAGTGACCGGAACGTTCCGCTCCTCGTTCCCACAGGTCAACGCCACCGTCGCAGGGAGCCCGCCCGTGCCTTCACCGTCACCCGCCGACACCCGGCTCGACCTCCACGCCGTCCGCGACGTCCACACCGCGGAGACGGTCACCGCCGTGATCGCGCCCCCGGGCCCCCGCGCGCGCCGCCGGGCGCCGGAGCCGCCCCACCCGGGCGGCGCGGGCGGCGGCGCGGGCGCCGGTACGGACGCCGGCCAGGGAGCAGGCGCGGGCGGCGGTACGGGGTCCGGCGCGGGCGGCCCCGCGGGCGAGGCGGCGAACGACGTCGTGCGGTGGGGGGTCTTCTGCTGTGTGCTCGTCCCGGTCGTGCTCGTGGTCTACGGGACGAGCCTGGGCGGCGCGGCCGGCGCCGCGCTCGGGCTCGCCGCCGTGACGGCCGCCTGCCGGGTGCTGCTGCGCCGGGCGGAACGCGGGCTGCGGGCCGAGGGGTCGGACGCGGGGGACAGGCGGGACCACTCGCGGAGTTGACATGCTCGTACAGCCGATCCCGTATGTTTTCAGCCAACTTCCCGGGATCATCCGAACCTTGGCCGAAGTACGCTCAACCCGCATAGGGCCAGGCATGACCGCCCTCGACCGCCGCCGGCGATCGAACGCTTCGCGCCAAGTTGCCATGTCGACAATGTGCCGGAAGGAGAAGTTGTCACGACGGCGCCACGGGACGCAGTAGATTCGATCATGGATACCGAAGACTGGGGTCTCGCGCAAAACCGAGGGGAAACGTGGCACATCCACATGACCAGGGAGACGCCAACACCGAGGGGGGCTTAGCGTCATGAGCCAGGACTCCGTCGCACCGGAGGCACGGAAGCTGTCCGGGCGCCGCCGTCGCGAAGTCGTCGCGGTACTGCTGTTCAGCGGTGGCCCCATCTTCGAGAGCTCGATCCCGCTCTCCGTATTCGGCATCGACCGCCAGGACGCGGGGGTGCCGCGCTATCGGCTGCTCGTATGCGCCGGTGAGGAAGGGCCCCTGCGGACCACGGGCGGCCTCGAACTCTCCGCGCCGTACGGCCTGGAGGCGATCAGCCGGGCCGGCACCGTCGTGGTGCCCGCCTGGCGCTCGATCACCTCGCCGCCGCCGCCGGAAGCGCTCGAAGCGCTCCGCCGGGCGCACGAGGAGGGGGCGCGGATCGTCGGCCTGTGCACGGGCGCGTTCGTGCTCGCCGCGGCCGGGCTGCTCGACGGCCGGCCGGCGACGACGCACTGGATGTACGCGCCGACGCTCGCGAAGCGCTATCCGTCGGTCCACGTGGACCCGCGGGAGCTCTTCGTCGACGACGGCGACGTGCTGACGTCCGCCGGGACGGCGGCCGGAATCGATCTGTGTCTGCACATCGTGCGGACCGACCACGGCACGGAGGCCGCGGGCGCCCTGGCGCGCCGGCTGGTCGTCCCGCCGCGGCGCAGTGGCGGCCAGGAGCGCTATCTCGACAGGTCTTTACCCGAGGAGATCGGCGCCGACCCGCTCGCCGAGGTCGTCGCCTGGGCCCTGGAGCACCTCCACGAGCAGTTCGACGTGGAGACGCTGGCGGCCCGTGCGTACATGTCACGGCGGACCTTCGACCGCCGCTTCCGCTCGCTGACGGGCTCCGCACCGCTGCAGTGGCTGATCACCCAGCGGGTGCTCCAGGCGCAGCGGCTGCTCGAGACCTCCGACTACTCGGTCGACGAGGTCGCGGGCCGCTGCGGCTTCCGTTCGCCGGTGGCCCTGCGCGGGCACTTCCGGCGGCAGCTCGGCTCCTCGCCGGCCGCCTACCGTGCCGCGTACCGAGCCCGGCGGCCGCAGGGCGAGGGCGGCGGTCCGGCGGTGCTCGACGCGGTCGTCCCGGCGCAGGCCCAGGCCGGCGCCGCGCCGCTGGTCCGCCGCCCGGGCGGTCCGCTGGACCCGGGCAAACCGGCCTCGGACGCCTACAGCCCGAGCCGCCCGGCCCTGCCGGGCCAGCGCAGCGCCCCGTAAGGGGCCACGAGAACCGCGCGCGCCACAAGCCGCGCAGCCAGGAAACCGAAGGGCTCCCCGGGACACCACCCGAGGGGGCCCTTCGGCCTTGCTTCGGCCATAAGGTAGGACGCATGAACGATCGCATGGTGTGGATCGACTGCGAGATGACCGGGCTCTCGCTGACGGACGACGCACTCATCGAGGTGGCCGCGCTGGTCACCGACTCGGAACTGAACGTGCTCGGCGAAGGCGTGGACATCGTGATCCGCCCGCCGGACGCGGCCCTGGAGACCATGCCGGAGATCGTGCGCGAGATGCACACGAAGTCCGGGCTGCTCGACGCGCTCGCCGAGGGCACCACCCTCGCCGACGCGGAGGCCCAGGTCCTCGCGTACATCCGCGAGCACGTGAAGGAGCCCGGCAAGGCTCCGCTGTGCGGGAACTCGGTCTCGACCGACCGCGGCTTCCTCTCCCGCGACATGCCGGCCCTGGAGGCGCACCTCCACTACCGGATCGTCGATGTCTCCTCGGTCAAGGAACTGGCCCGCCGCTGGTACCCGAGGGCGTACTTCAACAGTCCGGAGAAGAACGGCAACCACCGGGCCCTCGCGGACATCCGCGAGTCCATCGCCGAGCTCCGCTACTACCGCGAGGCGATCTTCGTCCCGCAGCCCGGCCCCGACTCGGAGACCGCGAAGCAGATCGCGGCCCGCCATGTGATCAGCGGCGAATAGCCCCCGTCGGCGGCGTGCTCGCGCCCACCGCACCCGGGTCGGAACCCCGCCCGGGAAACGTGTGCGCGAGCACCCCCCAGAACCCTGTAGACTTCTTCTCGGCCGGTCAGGGAAGCCCTCGGGCAGATGACCGGTCGTGGTGGGTATAGCTCAGCTGGTAGAGCACCTGGTTGTGGTCCAGGATGTCGCGGGTTCGAGTCCCGTTACTCACCCTGAGTGTCGAGGCCCCGGTTCGGAAGAACCGGGGCCTCGATCGTTTACGCTCCGGGACTGTGCGCCGCGTCACCGCCGTACTCGCCCTCCTCCTGCTGGCCGCGCTCAGCGCCTGCGCCACCGATCCGCCGTCCGGACCAGCCGCCGCCCACGAGAGCGGTCGCGTCGATCCCGCCGGGCGGCCCGTCACCCTCACCGTCGGCGTCTTCGGGTCCTTCGGGCTCCAGGAGGCCGGCCTCTACGACACGTACATGCGGCTGCACCCGGACGTCGCGGTGCGGCAGACGTCCATCGAGCGCAACGAGAACTACTACCCGCAGCTCCTCACCCATCTCGTCACCGGCTCCGGGCTCGCCGACGTGCAGGCCGTGGAGGTCGGCAACGTCGCCGAGGTGATCGCCACCCAGGGCGACCGGCTCGTCGACCTGGGAAGGGTCCCCGGAGTGGAGCGGCGGGCGTTCCTGCCGTGGAAGTGGGCGCAGGGGACGGGGCGGGACGGGCGCACGGTGGCGCTCGGGACGGACATCGGGCCGCAGGCGGTCTGCTACCGCAGGGACCTGTTCGCGCGGGCCGGGCTGCCGGCCGGGCGGGAGGAGGTGGGACGGCTGTGGGCCGGGGACTGGCGGCGGTTCCTGGCGGTGGGGCGGCGGTTCGCCGCGCGGGCGCCGGAGGGGACGGCGTTCACGGACTCGGCGTCCGGGGTGCTCGCGGCGGTCGTGAGCAGCGGGCGGCGGCGCTTCTACGACGAGCGGGGCGCCCTCGTCATCGGTACCGACCCGGCCGTACGGGAGGCCTGGGACCTGGCGGCGGCGTTCGCCCGGCAGGGTCTGACGGCCCGGCTGCAGCAGTTCACGCCCGGCTGGGACCAGGGGTTCGCGAACGGGGCCTTCGCGGCCGTGGTCTGCCCGGCGTGGATGCTGGGCTACATCCAGGACAAGGCGGGCCCGGCCGGGAAGGGCCTGTGGGACGTGGCGGCGGCGCCCCGGCCCGGCAACCGGGGCGGCTCGTTCCTGGTCGTGCCGAAGGCGGGCCCGCACGGGGCGGAGGCGGCCCGGCTGGCCGCCTGGCTGACCGCCCCGGCCCAGCAGGCGCGGGTCTTCGCGCGCCGGGGCAGCTTCCCGAGCGCCTCCGCCGCGCACGCCCTGCCGGCGGTGGCGGCGGCCCGCCATCCGTACTTCGGCGACACCCCGGTGGGCGCGATCTTCGGCGCGGCGGCCCGCGGGGTGCCGTCGGCGCCGATCGGGCCCAAGGAGGGCCTGGTCGCGCAGCTGCTGACCGACGGCGGCATGCTCCTGGTCGACCAGACGGGCCGCGACCCGGACGAGGCCTGGACGGACGCGCTGCGGTCCATCGACAACGCCCTGGACCGGTGACGCGGTGACGACGAAGAGGAGGTCCGTGGAGCGCTGGGTGCCGTACGGGTTCGTCGCGCCCTTCTTCGTCCTCTTCGGCGCCTTCGGGCTCTTCCCGCTCCTCTACACCGCCTGGGCGTCCCTGCACCGCGTCGAGCTGACGGCGCTCGACCGCCCGGAGTGGGTGGGGCTGCGCAACTACACGCGCCTCGCCGAGGACCCGTTCTTCTGGAACGCGCTCGGCAACACCGTCGCCATCGGCCTGCTGTCGACGGTGCCCCAGCTGCTGCTCGCGCTCGCGGTGGCGCAGCTGCTCGACGTACGGCTGCGGGGGCGGGCGTTCTTCCGGGTGGTGGCGCTCGCGCCGTACGCCACCTCCGTGGCCGCGGCGACGCTGGTCTTCGCGCTGCTCTTCGGGCGCGACCACGGCCTCGTCAACTGGGTCCTCACCGGCCTCGGCATCGCGCCCGTCGACTGGCAGAACGGGCCGTGGGCGTCGAAGGCGGCCGTGTCGGCGATCGTGGTGTGGCGGTGGACCGGCTACAACGCGCTGATCTACCTCGCCGCCATGCAGACCGTGCCGCGCGAGCTGTACGAGGCGGCGGCGCTCGACGGGGCCTCGCGGTGGCGCCAGTTCGTGCACGTGACGCTGCCGGGGCTGCGGCCGGCGATCCTGTTCACGGTGGTCGTGTCGACGATCGGGGCGACGCAGCTGTTCGGCGAGCCGCTGCTGTTCGGGGCGGACGCGGGGGCGTCGGGCGGGGCGGACCACCAGTTCCAGACGCTCGGTCTCTATCTGTACGAGCAGGGCTGGGTGAACCTGCATCTGGGGCGGGCCTCGGCGATCGCCTGGGTGATGCTGCTGCTCCTGGTCGTGACGCTGGGCGCGGCCCGGCTCGTACGGCGCGTCAGGGCGGCGGGGGCGGTGGCCTGATGGGCGCGAAACGGTCCGCCTGGCCCGCGTACCTCCTGCTGACGCTCTTCGCGGCGGGCTCGCTCTTCCCGCTGCTCTGGGCGGCGGTGGCGGCCTCGCGGACGACGACCCGGCTCGCGCACACCCCGCCGCCGTTCCGCCTCGGCCGGAACCTGCCGCGGAACCTGGCGCTCGCCTGGACCGACGCGGGGCTCGGCGCCGCGCTCGCCAACACGACGGTCGTGGCGGGCCTGGTCGCGGCGGGCACGGTGCTCGTGTCGACGCTGGCCGGGTTCGCCTTCGCGCGGCTGCGGTTCCGCTTCCGGGGCGGGCTGCTCGCGCTCGTGGTGGGCACGATGCTGATCCCGCCGCAGCTCGGGGTCGTACCGCTGTATCTGCTGGTGGCCCGGATGCGGTGGACGGACGAGCTGCAGGCGGTGGTGCTGCCCGGTCTGGTGTCGGCGTTCGGGGTGTTCTTCATGCGCCAGCACCTGCTGCGGGCGCTGCCGGCCGAGCTGGTGGAGGCGGCGCGGGTGGACGGGGCGGGGGCGCTGCGGGTGGTGTGGCACGTGGTGTTCCCGGCGGCGCGGCCGGCGATGGCGGTGCTCGGGACGCTGACGTTCGTGGCGGCGTGGAACGACTTCTTCTGGCCGGTGCTGGTGCTGACGCAGACGGGGAGTCCGACGGTGCAGGTGGCGCTGACGGGGCTCGGGCGCGGCTACATCCCGGACCAGTCGGTGGTGATGGCGGGTGCGCTGCTCGGGACGGTGCCGCTGCTGCTCGTGTTCGCGGTGCTCGGGCGGCAGATCGTGGGCGGGGTGATGCAGGGCGCGCTCAAGGAGTGAGCGGCGGCATCGGGTGCGGACCGTTCGGCCGTCATCCTTTCGGCGCCGCGCCACGATCGGCGTGATCATCCCCCTGCTAGCGTCGCCATATGTCCGATATGCGCATATCGCGCCCCTCGTTCGGCGGTGAGGGCGCATGGGAGTGATCAAGGACCACCCCGAACTCGCCATCTTCCTCTGCCTCGGCCTCGGCTATCTCGTCGGCAAGCTGCGGGTGGGCCCCATCACCCTCGGCGGCATCTGCGGCACGCTGATCGTCTCGCTGCTGCTCGGCGCCTGGACCGAGGTGCAGGTGTCCGGCGACGTCAAGACCGTCTTCTTCGCGATCTTCATCTTCGCCCTCGGCTACATGGCCGGGCCCCAGTTCTTCGCCAACCTGAACCGCAGGAGCCTGCGCTTCTTCACGCTCTGCGGCATCGAACTGGTCTCCGTCGTCGCCATCGCCCTCGGCCTCGCCAAGGCCTTCGACCTCGACGTCGGCACCGCCTCCGGCATCCTCGCGGGCGCCGCCACCGAGTCCGCGGTCGTCGGCACCGCCACCGAGGCCATCGGCAAGCTGGACGGCCTGACCGCCCAGCAGATCACCACGTACCAGGGCCATGTGGCCACCGCGTACACGGTCTGCTACCTCTTCGGCCTGGTCACCATCGTCATCTACACCAGCCAGCTCATGCCGATGATGCTGCGCATCAACCTCCGCGACGCCTCCCGCGCCCTGTGGGAGCGGATGCGCGGCGGCGACGGCGGCCTGGAGGCCGGCGAGCGCGACGCGCTGCCCGGCATGGTGGGCCGCACCTTCCTGGTCACCCGCGCCGACGGCGCCACCGTCTCCCAGGTGGAGCGGCAGAACGGCAGCCGGGTCACCGTCGAGGCGGTGAAGCGCGGCAGCAAGGTGCTGACCCCGCCCCCGCCCGACTTCGAGCTCACCCTCTCCGACCTCGTCCTGATGGTCGGCCGGCGGGCCAACATCATCGAGGCGGGCCGGCTCGTCGGCCCCGAGACCCCCGCGGTCCCCGGCCTCGACACCCCGCTCGCCAGCAGCCAGGTCTCTCTCACCCACAAGTCGGTGTCCGGCAAGACCCTCGACACCCTGACGAAGGAGCACCCGGAGTTCGCCGACAGCGGCGTGTACGTCACCGAGGTGATGCGCGGCGACCAGGTGCTGCCCGCGACCCCCGACACCGCCGTGGAGCGCGGCGACGTGCTGACCCTCGTCGGCGCCCGCTCCGGGCTCGGCAAGCTGGTCGCGAAGATCGGCTCGGTGGTGAAGAACGACGCCACCGACTTCGTCTACCTGGGATTCGGCATCGTGGCCGGCTCGCTCATCGGCCAGATCGTCGTCAGGTTCGGCGACGTGCCGCTGTCCCTCGGCACCGGCGGCGGCTGCCTGGTCTCCGGACTGCTCTTCGGCTGGTTCCGCTCCCGCAGCCAGACCTTCGGCGCCTTCCCGCCGCAGGCCGCCGCCACCCTCAAGGACATGGGCCTCGCGGTCTTCATCGCCTGCACCGGACTGGTCTCCGGCCCGCAGGCGGGACCGCTGCTCAAGGAGTACGGGGCGCTGCTGCCGTTCGCGGGCATCGCCATGGTCCTCGTCCCCGCCACGCTCTCGCTCTTCGTCGGGCGCAGGCTGCTGAACATCGAACCACCGCTGCTCATCGGCGCCATCGCGGGCCAGCAGTGCTCGACCCCGGCCATCACCTCGGTCACCCAGGTCGCCCAGAGCTCCGTGCCGATGCTCGGCTACACGATCACCTACGCACTGTCCAACTTCCTGCTCCCGCTGACCGGCCCGCTGCTCGTCGGCATCCTCGGCGCCTGAGGAACCGACCACCCACGTGACGGAGTGCCCCCGTGCCCAAGACCACCTTCTCCCGAGACCAGATCAGGTCCTTCGCGCAGCTCTCCCCGTTCGAGCTGAAGGACGAGTTCATCACCCTCGCGCGGGCCACCCGGCCGGCGAACGACGGCCAGAAGCACAAGGCCCAGATCCAGATGCTCAACGCCGGCCGCGGCAACCCCAACTGGACCGCGACCGGCCCCCGCGAGGCCTTCCACGCCCTCGGCTACTTCGCGATCGCCGAGTCCCGCCGCGTGTGGACCGCCGACGACCTCGGCGGCATGCCGCAGCCGGCCGGCTCGGGCGCGCGCTTCGACACCTTCGTACGGCAGCACCCGGGCCTGCCCGGCATCGAACTGCTGCAGAAGAGCGTCGAGTACGCCGTCGCCCGCTTCGGCTTCGACAAGGACGCCTTCGTGCACGAGCTCGCCGACGGCTCGATCGGCGACAACTACCCCGTCCCGGACCGGATCCTCAGCCACACCGAGCAGATCGTCCGCGGGTACGTCGAGGACGAGCTGTTCGACGGACGGCCGCCGGCCGGGAACGTGTCGTACTTCGCCACCGAGGGCGGCACGGCGGCGATGTGCTACGTCTTCGACTCCCTCATGAAGAACGGGATCCTGAGGAAGGGCGACCGGATCGCCCTGATGGTGCCCGTCTTCACGCCGTACATCGAGATCCCCGAGCTCGACGCGTACGAGTTCGACGTCGTCCGGATCGAGGCCTCGCTCTTCGCCGAGACCGGCGTGCGCGAGTGGCGCTACCCGACCGAGGAGGTCGCCAGGCTCGCGGACCCGTCGATCAAGCTGCTCTGCCTGGTCAACCCCTCCAACCCGCCGTCGCTCGCGCTGAGCGGACGGGTCGCGCAGCAGATCAAGGAGATCGTGGCGAGCCGGAACCCCGACCTCGTCATCGTCACCGACGACGTCTACGGCACCTTCGTGCCCGGCTTCCGCTCCCTCGCCGCCGACCTGCCGCACAACACGCTGCTCGTCTACTCGTACTCCAAGCACTACGGCGCCACCGGCTGGCGGCTCGGCGTCATCGGCCTCAACGACGACAACGTCATCGACCGCATGATCGCCCGCCTGCCCGCGGCGGAGAAGGCGCGCCTGAACAAGCGGTACGGCACCCTCTCGCTCGAACCGGAGAAGATCCGCTTCATCGACCGCCTCGTCGCCGACTCCCGCCAGGTCGCCCTCAACCACACGGCCGGGCTCTCGCTGCCGCAGCAGGTCATGATGACCCTCTTCTCGCTCTTCGACATGCTCCCGGAGGGCCAGGCGTACAAGGAGCGCGTCCGCGCCATCGTCCGGCAGCGCCTCGAACTCCTCCTCGAAGGCGCCCGCATGAAGATCGCCGACGACCCGAAGCGGGCCGGCTACTACATCGAGCTCGACCTGCTCGCGGAGGCCGAACGCGTCCACGGCAAGGACTTCGCGGACTTCCTGGAGAAGAACTACGAGCCCGTCGACCCGCTGTTCCGGCTCGCCGAGCAGACGAGCGTGGTGCTCCTGAACGGCGGCGGCTTCGACGGACCCGAGTGGTCGGTCCGGGTGTCGCTGGCGAACCTGGACGACCTGGACTACCTGAAGATCGGCCACCATCTGCGGGCTATCTTCGACGACTACGCGGAGGAGTGGCGGACCACTCGGTGATGCAGGTGGGGGGATCGTGATCACGACGGACGACGGGGTACGGCTCTGGGCCGAACGCACGGGCCCGGGGGACTCGGAAGGCTCGGAGGGCTCGGGGCCGTGCGCGCGGCCGGCCCTGGTGCTGTGCCATGGCGGACCCGGCCTGTGGGACATGTTCGGACAGGTGGCGGCCGGGCTCTCGGACGTGTACGAGGTGCACCGCTGGGACCAGCGCGGCTGCGGACGGTCCGAGGGCGGCGCGGGCCCGTACACGGTGGAGCGGGCGCTGCCGAGGGTGCAGCGGGTGACGCTGAAGGGGGCGGGACACATGCCGTGGGCGGAGGACTGGGAGGGGTTCCGGGCCGCCGTGGCCCCTGAAGTCCGGACTGCCCCGAAGGGCGAGT
Source organism: Streptomyces sp. NPDC004788 (assembly GCF_053601115.1). Classification (NCBI taxonomy): domain Bacteria; kingdom Bacillati; phylum Actinomycetota; class Actinomycetes; order Kitasatosporales; family Streptomycetaceae; genus Streptomyces; species Streptomyces sp. NPDC004788. Next base: position 5,884 of record NZ_JBSGBF010000060.1, on the reverse strand, counting down.
GAGCCGAAGGGGTGCGCCGGGGAACAGTCGCGAGCGCGCGGAGGCCGGTGAGGAACGAGCCGGCCGAGCACGGTCGGGGCTGTGAGTCCGGCTCAAGCGCCCCGGAGGGGAACCGAGCCACGAAAAGAGGGGAGCGCGCCCCGGACGTGGTGGGGTGGAACGTCCGGGGCGCGCGGCGTGGGGGGACCTTGGGGTCCGTACGGGCTACTTGTACGCCGCGAACGCCTTCGTGAACGCCAGCGGCTGCTGGAGGATCGACGAGCAGGTCGGGTCCGCGTAGGTCACCGCGCCCGACGCGCACTGCTTGTCGCGGGCCGCCGACCACATCGACAGCCGGCCGATCCCCTTCGACCTCGCGAAGTCCACCAGCTGCGTGGCGTCGTCGACGCGGAAGGTCTCGGAGCTGACGTCGTTGACGCCGATCATCGGCGTGACGGCGACGGCCTTCCAGGCGGCCGCGTCGGACAGGCCGAGCACGCCCTTGATCTGGGCCTGGGTGGCGGTCGCGGCCTGGATCGCGTACGTGCCCATGTCGGCGCTGTACGCCGGGCCGTAGTCCATGGCCATGATGTTGACGGCGTCGACGCGGACGCCGTTCCGCTTCGCGTCGGCGAGCAGGTCCACGCCCGGCTGGGTCAGGCCCTCCGGCATCACCGGCAGGGTGAAGGAGACGTCCAGGCCGGGGTGGGCCTTCTGGAGCTGGGCGACGGCCTGGGCGCGGCGGGTGTTGGCGGCGGTGTCCGGGAGGGCCGCGCCCTCGATGTCGAAGTCGAGCTTGGTGAGCCCGTACCGGTCGACGACCTTGCCGTACGCGCCGGCGAGCGCCGTGGCCGTGGAGCAGCCCTGCGCCAGCTCCTGCCCGGCGGCGCCGCCGAAGGAGACCCGGACGTCGCCGCCCTTGGCCCGCAGGGCGCCGATCTGGGCGGCGACCTTGTCGGAGCCGAGGTCGGTGACGCCGCCCCACAGCGGGGCGCAGCCGCCGCCGGAGGTGATGAAGGCGAGGTTGAACTCCTTGACGCCGGTCTGGTCGGCGGTGCCGAGGAGGTCGTACGCGGGGTAGAGCGAGGTGTCGACGTACGGGGCGTACCGGGCGCCGCCGGTGGAGGGCGCCGGGGGCGTGGTGGGCGGCGCGGTCGGGGCCGGGGTCGTCGGCGCGGGCGTCGCGGTCTTCGTGGGAGTGGGCGTCGCCGTCTTCGTGGGAGTCGGGGCGGGCGTCGTCGGCTGCGTGGTGGGGCGGCCGCTCGGGGTGGGCGTCGGGCCGCCGGCCGAGCACGTGGCCTTGTTGATGAGGCAGTTGGCCGGGTCGCCCGCCGCGCCGCCGCTCGCCGAGGTCACGAAGCCGACGGTGACGGACTGGCCGGGTGCGAGCTCCTTGTTCCAGCTCGCGGGCGTCACGGTGACGTGCCGGCCGGAGACGGTGTGCTCGCCGTTCCACAGGGAGGAGATCGTCGTCCCGGCCGGCAGGTCGAACTCCAGCGTCCAGCCCCCCGACTGGACGCTGGAGGTCTCGTTGGTGACGACGTACTGGCCGGTGTAGCCGCCGGTCCAGGAGCTGGTCCTGGTGTACGCGGCGCCGACGGCCGCGGCCTGCGCGGTGCCGGTGAGCGCGAACGCCGCGCCGCCGACGACCGCCGCGGCGACGACCGCTCCGACGGCCTTGGTCCGGCCGCTCGTCCTGCGCCGGTGCGTACTGCTGCTGCCCATCGCGTGCCTGCCTCTGCCTACCGGGGGTGGGGTGCGGCAGCACGCTAGCGAGCGGGAAACGGACAAATGCCCGGGACGGGGCCCCGGTTGGGATTCTTAGGGTCCGCTTAAGGAAGGCATCGGGCGTACGAAAGGTTCGGCGGGGCCGGGGGCGTCACGCCCCGCGGCCGCGGCGCCGTCCGCGCCGGCCCCCGCCCGTACCGGCTCCGCGGCCGTCGAGCCCGATCCAGATCCGTACCTCCGTGCCGCCGAGCACCGAGTGCCCGATGCGGACGTCGCCGCCCGTCGACTCGGCCATGCGGCGCACGATGTCGAGGCCGAGACCGGTGGAGCCGTCGCGGCCGCTGCCCGCGCCGCGGGCGAGCGCGGCGGCCGGGTCGGGGATGCCGGGGCCGGCGTCGGAGACCAGGATGATGACGGCGTCGTCGCCGTTGTGGAGGTCGACGGAGAAGGCGGTGCCCTCCGGCGTGTGCCGGAAGACGTTGCCGAGCAACGCGTCGAGCGCGGCGCCGAGTTCGGGGCGGGCGACCGGGATGCGGACCGGGCGTTCGATGCCCGCGACCCGTACCTTGCGGCCCTCGTCCTCGGCGAGCGCGGACCAGAAGTCCATCCGCTCGCGCACCACCTCGGACGCGTCGCAGCCGGCCGCCGCGATCGCCGTCACCCCGGTCTGCGGCTTGGCCTCCCTGGCCGTACGGATGATGGTGTCGACCTCGCGCTCCAGCTGCTCGACGGCGGCCCGAGTCTGCTCGGCGGCCGGGCCCGAGCCGAGCGAGGCCGCGTTGAGGCGGAGCACGGTGAGCGGGGTGCGCAGCCGGTGCGAGAGGTCGGCGGCGAGCTCGCGCTCGTTGGCGAGGAGCCGCACCACCTGGTCGGCCATCGAGTTGAAGGCGACGGCTGCGGACTTCAGCTCGGGCGGCCCCTCCTCGCGGACCCGGGCACCTAGCCGGCCCTCGCCGAGTTCGTGGGCGGCGCGGGCGAGCCGCTGGGCGGGCCGGACCATGCGCACGCCGAGCCGGTCGGCGACCGCGACCGAGCCGACGATCAGGGCCACGCCGACCAGGGCGAGGACCAGCCAGGCGGTGGCGACGCCGTTGCTCACCTCGCCCTCGGGCACGAACAGTTCGACGACGGCGACCTGCCCGGAGCTGACGGCCGTGGGCTGGAGCAGCACCGAGCCGCCGGGCACCTCGGCGATGGTGGCGCGGCCGAGCGCCCGGGTGGTGGCGAGGTCGTCGTCGCCGGCCCGCCGGGTGCCGATCTCCTCGCCCCTGCCGCCGGGTTCACCGGGCGTCGCGGGCAGATGGACGGCGAGCCGGCCCTCGGCGCCGTCGTCGGTCGTGGCGACGGCCCGTTCGAGCTGTTCGTGGTCGGTGGTGATGGCGAGGACCGGGGCGAGTCCGGCGGCGCGCCGCTCGGCGTTGGAGAACGCCCGGTCGCGGGCCATCTCCTTGACGACGAGCCCGAGCGGCACGGCGAAGGCGACCACGACCATGACGGTGACCGCGAGGGCCACCTTGACCAGCGCCCATCTCACGGCAGGTACTCCTGGGGTCCGGCGGGCGGCTCCAGCTTCACGCCCACCCCGCGCAGGGTGTGCAGATAGCGCGGCCGCGCCGCCGTCTCGCCCAGCTTCCGCCGCAGCCACGACAGATGGACGTCGATGGTCTGGTCGTCCCCGTACGCCTGCTGCCACACCTCGGCGAGCAGCTCCTTGCGGGACACGACCACGCCGGGGCGGCCGGCGAGGAAGGCGAGCAGGTCGAACTCGCGGCGGGTCAGGTCGAGCGGCGCCCCGTCGAGCGCCGCCTGCCGGCGCAGCGGGTCGATGGCGAGCCCGCCGACCCGGAGCTCCCGCGACGGCGCCGCCCCGCCCGCGCCGGACCGGGCGCGGCGCAGCACCGCCGCCATCCGCGCGGACAGGTGCTCCACCGAGAAGGGTTTGACGAGGTAGTCGTCGGCACCGTCGTTGAGCAGCCGGACGATCTCCGCCTCGTCGTCGCGGGCGGTGGCGATGATCACCGGCACGTCGGTGATCCCGCGCAGCATCTTCAGCGCCTCGGCGCCGTCCAGGTCGGGCAGTCCGAGGTCGAGGACGACCACGTCGAAGCGGAGATGGGCGACCTCGCGCAACGCCTCCAGGGCCGTGCCGACGCTCCTCACGGTGTGGGACGCCTCGGTCAGATGCCGGATGAGGGCGGAGCGCACGAACTGGTCGTCCTCGACCACGAGCACACTTGCCATGGGCGGCACCGTACGCCATTCGGGGGACACCGGGGATGGCAGTATGTGCGCGATGCGAAGAGGACTGGTTCACGTGCTGGCGTGGTCGCTCGCCACGGGCGCGGCGGTCACGCTGTCCTGGTGGGGCGTGCACACCGTACTGGCCGGCACGGTGTACGACCCGCCGCTCGCGCTGCCCATCCCGTCCGGCACCTCCGGCGCGGGCGGCACCGACGAGGTCGGCACCGCCGCCTCGGCCACCGCCCCCGTGAGCCCGTCACCGTCCGCCCCGACGCCGACGGCCGCCCCGAGCACCGCCCGCCCGTCGAAGGCGGCGACCGCTCCCCCGCCGCGCCGCACCGCCACGCCGAAGCCGTCGGCGGGCACGAGCGGCAGCGTGAAGAGCTACGGGACGGACGGCGGCCGGGCCGTCTTCGACCTGGGTCCGTCCTCGGCCGAGCTGGTGAACGCGACGCCCGAGGCGGGCTGGCAGATGCAGGTGTGGAAGCAGCCCACCTGGATCCGGGTGACCTTCACCAAGGACAGCCGGGAGATCTCCGTCTTCTGCGTGTGGCACGACACCGCGCCGCGCGTGGAGATCGACGAACGCGCGGTCTGACCGAACCTGCCGGCCGGCCGGGCTGACCGAACCTGCTGTCCGACAGCGCCGCCCGAACGCGCTGTCCGTACCCGCTGGCGCCGACCGCGCCCCGCGACCGCCGCGCCGACCGAACGCGCTGTCCGGCTAACGGAAGACCGCGGCCGGCGGTACGGGTGAGGGCTTCGCGCTCGCGTCGGTGACCGGCGCCGCGCCGCCCGTGAAGTCGGCGAGCGCCCGCCCGTGCTCGACCCGCCCCGGGTGCGGATCGGTCGCCACCCGCCGGGTCAGCTCGGCGACCGGCAGCTCCCGGTCCGAGGCGAGCAGTACGGCGTTGCCGAAGCGGCGGCCGCGCAGCACGGTCGGGTCGGCGATGAGCGCCAGCTCGGGGAAGACGGTGGCGGCGGTGGCGATCTGGCCGCGCAGATGGGCCAGCGGCGGGCCGTCGGCGAGGTTGGCCGCGTAGAAGCCGCCGGGCCGCAGCACCCGCCGTACCTCCGCCAGGAACTCCGTGCTCGTCAGGTGCGCCGGGGTGCGGGCCCCGCTGAACACGTCCGCGATGATCAGGTCGGCCCAGCCGTCCGGCACCTTGCCGAGCCCGGCGCGGGCGTCCGTGGAGCGCACCCGGATCCGGGCGCCGGCGTCGAGCGGCAGTTCGCGGCGCACCAGCTGCACGAGCGGCCCGTCCAGCTCCACGATCTGCTGCGTCGAGCGGGGGCGGGTGGCCGCCACGTACCGGGCGAGGGTGAAGGCGCCGCCGCCGAGGTGCACGGCCTGGACGGGCTTGTTCGGCGGGGCGACGAGGTCGGCGATGTGGCCGAGGCGCCGCTGGTACTCGAAGGTGAGGTGCGCGGGGTCGTCGAGGTCGACGTGCGATTGCGGGGCGCCGTCGATGAGCAGCGTCCAGCCGCGCGGCCGCTCCCGGTCGGGTATGAGCTCGGCGAGCCCGCCGTCGACGGTCTCCACGACCGCCGCGGTCCCGGCCGCCCGCTCCCGCTGCTTGTTCCTTGCCACGAGCCCATTATCAGCGGATGCGCCGGGTGGGCCCTATCGGCAGCCGTCCGCCGCCTCGATCAGCCGGGCGGCCTGGCCGAGGGCCTCGCGCAGCATCACCGGGTCGGTGACCTCGCCGCCGGTGCCGGGCGGCAGGAGCCAGTCGGCGGGACGCGGGGTGGCGCCGTCCGGGCCGGGCAGCTCGGGCGGGTCCGGCAGGCGCAGACCGCGCCCGTCGGTCCGGGTACAGGCGCTGCCCGGCATGTCCCAGGCCGCGGCCGTGCCGGGCGGCACCAGGAAGCCGAGCGTGTCGCAGGCGCCGTCGTGCAGCACCGGGCCGACCGCCGGCGCGACGCCGCGGCGGTC
>NZ_JBSGBF010000059.1:0-48204 GCF_053601115.1 Streptomyces sp. NPDC004788 | reverse complement strand
GCGCGCGCCCTGTCGAAGACCCTCTTCGCCCGCCTCGGCGACCTGGAGGAGACCCGGCCGCCGGAACCCGTACGACCGAGCCGCCCGCCCGTCCGCGTACCACCGCGCCGCCCCGCGACCCGGCCGCCGGAACCCGTACGACCGAGCCGCCCGCCCGTCCGCGTACCACCGCACCACCCCGTAACCCGGCCGCCGGAACCCGTACGACCGGGCCGGCCCTCGACCCGTCCGCCCGGCCCCGTACCACCGCCGCCGTCGCCGCCGCCACGGCCGTCACCCTCACCGCCCCCGCCCCCGCCCGCGCCCGCGCCCGCGCCCGCCGAACGGAGTTCCCGGCATGACCCGTCTGATCCGCAGCCTCTCCGACCCCACCGCCCCCGGGCCGAACTACGCGGAGGTCGGCGCCACCCGCACCGGCCCGCTGCCCGCCGGCTACCACCACCTGCACCACACCGTCCGGGTCGGCCAGGGGTCTGCCGCCTACCGGGCCGCGGGCGAGGCCGTGACCACCTGGGCCATGCACCGGACCACCGGCGCCCGGGTGACGAGCGCGGCCGGGCGCGCCGAGCCGGGGGTGACCCTGGAGGTGTCGCTGGGCTTCGGCCCGGTCCGGTTCACCGCGCCGTGCCAGGTGATATGGACGACGCACACCGCGTCGGAGACCGGCTTCGCGTACGGCACGCGGCCGGGGCACCCGGAGTGCGGCGAGGAGTCCTTCGTGGTCGCCCTGCACGAGGACGGCTCGGTGTGGTTCACGGTGACCGCGTTCAGCCGGGCCGCCGCCTGGTACACCCGGCTCGGCGGCCCGGTCGTACGGGCGCTGCAGCACGCGTACGCCCGCATGCTCGGCCGGGCCCTCACGGAGCTCGTCGCGGATCTCCCCGATCTCCCCGAGGACCGATGAGAGCTACGCTCGTTCTGTACTCACCCGTGCTCCTCGAAGGAGGCGGCCATGAGCCAGTACGACGAGTACACCAACCCCTCGCAGGCCGAGGGCGAGCGCCTCGACGAGGACATGGACGCGACACAGAAGGCGCACCTCCACGCCGAGGTCACCCGTACCACTCCCTCCCAGGCCGAGGGCGAGCGGACGGCGGACGACGAGGACGACCGGAAGCGCTGACCGGCCGCGCTGACCGCGGGCGATGGACTGGTTCACGGCTCCCGACTACTGGCTGACCCGGATCGTCTTCCAGCGGGGCCTCGCCGGGCTCTACCTCGTCGCGTTCGTGTCGGCGGCGCTCCAGTTCCGGGCGCTGATCGGCGAGCGCGGGATGCTGCCCGTGCCGGAGTACGTGCTCCGGGTCCCGGCCCGCCGGGCGCCCAGCCTGTTCCAGTGGCGCTACTCCGACCGGCTCTTCGCGGCCGTCGCCTGGGGCGGCGCCGCGCTGGCCCTCGCCCTGGTGGCGGGCGCGGGCGACGCGGTGCCGCTCGCCGTGTCGATGCTGCTGTGGCTGCTGATCTGGGCGCTGTACCTGTCGATCGTGAACGTGGGGCAGACCTGGTACTCCTTCGGCTGGGAGTCGCTGCTCCTGGAGACCGGCTTCCTCGCCGTGCTGCTCGGCAACGACGACACCGGCCCGCCGATCGTCGTCCTGTTCCTGCTGCGCTGGCTGCTGTTCCGGGTCGAGTTCGGCGCCGGGCTGATCAAGATCCGCGGGGACCCGTGCTGGCGGGACCTGACCTGCCTCTACCACCACCATGAGACCCAGCCGATGCCCGGCCCGCTGAGCTGGTTCTTCCACCATCTGCCGCGGCCGCTGCACAAGGTCGAGTGCGCCGCCAACCACGTCGTGCAGCTGGGTGTGCCGGTGCTCCTCTTCACCCCGCAACCAGTGGCGACGGTCGCGGCCGGGCTGATGATCGCGACCCAGCTGTGGCTGGTGCTCTCCGGGAACTTCGCCTGGCTGAACTGGCTGACCATCGTCCTCGCGCTGTCCGCCCTGGACGGCTCGCTCGTCGCGGGCCACGACCACTCGCAGCCCGAAGCGCCGCTCTGGTACGTGGTCGTGGTGTGCGCGGCGGCGGTCCTGATCCTCGTCCAGAGCCGGCATCCGGTGCGCAACCTGCTCTCCCGGAGCCAGGCGATGAACCGGTCCTTCGACCCGCTGCACCTGGTCAACACGTACGGGGCCTTCGGCACGGTCGGCCGGGTGCGCGACGAGATCGCGGTCGAGGGCACGGACGACCCGGAGCCGCACGCGGGCACGGTGTGGCGGGAGTACGGCTTCAAGGGCAAGCCGGGCGACCCGCGCCGGCTGCCGCGCCAGTTCGCCCCGTACCACCTGCGGCTCGACTGGCTGATGTGGTTCGCGGCGCTCTCCCCCGGCTACGCCCGCGACTGGTTCGGGCCGTTCGTGGAGCGGCTGCTCGCCGGGGACCGCGACACGCTGCGGCTGCTGCGTCATAACCCGTTCCCGGACGCGCCGCCGACCCATGTGCGGGCCCGGCTCTACCGCTACCGGTACACGACGTGGCGGGAGCTGCGGGAGACCGGGGCGTGGTGGCACCGGACGCTGCTGCGGGAGTACATGCCTCCGGTACGGCTGCGGGAGCAGCCGGAGGAGGACTGAGCCCGCCCCCGGGACGTCCTCCGGCCGGGGGACCGCACCCCGGGCGCCGGACGTACCCGCGTGCCCCCGGCGTGCCCGCGCCCCGAGCGCCGGACGTACCCGCGTACCCCCGGCGTACCTGTGCCCCGGGCCGAGGGGGCTCGGCCGGGGCACGGGGCGAAGCGTCGTTGCGGTTCAGTCGATGCCGGGCAGGATGTGCGGCTCGGCGAGGTCGTCCTCGTAACCGGCGAGGCGGATCGGGGCCGAGCGGGCCCACACTTCGAGGCTGCCCAGCTCTCCGGGCCGGCGCTTCCGCTCGGTCGGTTCGGCCGGGCGCTGCTCCTGCTGCGTCAGTTCTGATGTCACCGCGCACTCCTTCGTGTCGCGTGTCGATGGGGACTTGAGGCCGTTCGGTCGCGGTTGCGCCGTCTTCCGGGCGGGACCGCGGCCTTGGTGGCAGGCCAGTCCCCCGGCCGGCCGTGGAGGTTCGGTGAAACCTCGGATGGCCGACCGTGGACATCAGACTAACCAGATGAGCGCCTCAGCGCTCTATGGGGCGCGAAAGTGTGACGCGATCGAGTGACATTGGCCCGTTTACCGGCCCTCACCAGGCGAAACGCTCGATCATCGATCAGAATCCGGTCACCACTTGCCGGGGTTGTAGTCCTTCAGGAACACGCCGTAGACGTCGTCGCCCTGCTCGCCGCGGACGATCGGGTCGTAGACCCGGGCGGCGCCGTCGACCAGGTCGAGCGGGGCGTGGAAGCCCTCCTCGGCGAGCCGCAGCTTGTCGAAGTGCGGACGCTCGTCGGTGATCCAGCCGGTGTCGACCGAGGTCATGAGGATGCCGTCGGCGTCGAACATCTCCTGCGCGCTGGTCCGCGTCACCATGTTCATGGCGGCCTTGGCGGCGTTGGTGTTCGGGTGCCCGGCGCCCTTGTAGCCGCGGCCGAAGACACCCTCCATGGCGGAGACGTTGACGACGTACGCGCGCTTGCTGGCGGCCTTGGCGGCGGCCTCGGCCATGACCGGACGCAGCTTGCTGATCAGGATGAACGGCGAGGTGTAGTTGCACAGCTGGGTCTCCAGCAGCTCCACCGGGGAGATCTGGTCGATGGTCTGCACCCAGGTGTTGGACTCCACGACGTCCGGGACCAGGCCGCCGGCGTCGATGGCCGTGCCGGCGTGGTGCCGCTCGATGCTGGCGTTGCCGGCGACGAGGGCGAGGTCGGCGACCTTCTGCGCGTCGAGGCCGCTGACGCCGACCGGCAGCGCGGCCAGACCGTCGACCGCACCGGAGTTGAAGGCGCCGATGACGTGGTGCGCGGGCAGCTCGCCGGCGGGCAGCGGGGCGCTCTCGCCCTCGACCAGGGCGGCGTACGCGGAGGGCAGCCGGCGCACGGTCTGGGTGGCGTTGTTGACCAGGATGTCGAGCGGGCCGGCGTCGGCGACCTGGTCGGCGAGGGCCACGGCCTGCGCCGGGTCGCGCAGGTCGATGCCGACGACCTCCAGGCGGTGCATCCAGTCCGCGGAGTCCTCCATCGCCTTGAAGCGGCGGATGGCGTCCTTGGGGAAGCGGGTGGTGACGGTGGTGTGGGCGCCGTCGCGCAGCAGCCGCAGCGCGATGTACATGCCGATCTTGGCGCGGCCGCCGGTGAGCAGCGCGCGCTTGCCGGTGAGGTCGGCGCGGGCGTCGCGCTTGGTCCGGTTGAGACGGGCGCAGTCCTGGCAGAGCTGGTGGTAGAAGTAGTCGACCTCGACGTAGCGGGTCTTGCAGGTGTAGCAGGAGCGCGGGCGCTGGAGTATGCCCGCGATCTTGCCTTCCTCGGTGATCGACGACGGCAGGATGCCCTCGGTCTCGTCGTCGATGCGCTGGGCGGAGCCGGTCGCGGTCGCCTCGGTGACCGCCTTGTCGTGGGCGGTCTTGGCGGCCCGGCGCTCCTGGCGGCGGCGCTGCTTCACGGTCCGGTAGATGCCGGCGGTGGCACGGCGGACGGCGATGGCGTCCGGGTGGTCGACGTCCAGCTTGTCGAGCTCGTCGAGCACGCTCAGGCAGACGGCCAGGCGCTCGGGGTCGATTCCCGGCCCGTACTCCTGGGACCCGTTCTCCTGGGACTGGGTCTCTTCGGTCACCGTCATGGCCTTCGTCGTTCCTCGATCGCTCGCGCCTGCAGTAATTCCGGTACTTCCGGTACTTCCAAAGACGCAACTTTACGGAGCCGGGGGCCGCCGCTCCAAACCTGTGCGCGGAGGGTGGTCGAACACACAGTCGCCGCACAGACCGCCGGACGGGCTGCGGTAGTAGAGACAGCAGCTGGTACGGCGCAGGGCGGGGCCGCGGACGGTGCCGGCCAGGTCGGGGTGGTCGAGGAGGCCCCGGACCAGGGCGGCGGCGCGTTCGGCGGCGTCGGGGCGGTCGTGGGCGCGGGCCCAGCGGAGGAGTTCGCGCAGCGCGCCGGCGAGCGCGGAGCCGGCGTTGCCCCGGAGCAGGCGCGGGGAGATCCGGCTGTCACGGGCGAAGGCGGCGTGCAGCGGGAGGAGGTGGGCGTCGTGGACGGCGGCGTGCAGCTCGGCGACGGTGGCGGGGCGGGTGGCCGTGCCGGACCACCAGAGGTCGTCGGGCGCGGCGAGGGCGCTGTCCCAGTGCAGGGTCGCGGGCGCGAGGTCGGGGAAGCGGCCGTGCAGGGCGGCCGGGCCGAGGGCGGTGGACCAGAGGCGGGCGGCGAGGCCGAGCTGGGCGACGGAGGCGGCGACCCGCCGCTCGGTGACTCCGAGGCGGGCGGCGACCGTGTCGACGCGCGCGGCGAGCGGGCCGTCGTCGAGGCCGTCGTACAGCTCGGCGAGCGGGCGGTGGGCGGCGAGGTCCGGCCGCGGGGGCGTGGCGGGCGGGGGCGGCGGAGTGGGCCCGGCCGGCGGAGTGGGCCCGGCCGGCGGAGTGGGCGGGGCGGTGCGCAGCACGAAGAAGCCGCCGAGTTGTGCGCTGAGATCGGGTCCGTCGACATCCACCCGGGCATCCTTCCATCCCTTGAGATGAAATCGATCACGTCCGGCCACTTTTGGTCATCTATTGGTCAAGTGGCGATCAAGGGGCTCTCAAGAGCGCAGGTCGGCCGCGACTCTCAGCGCATGTCTGTCACGACTCCCACCTCTCCCACCACCACGAAGACCGGCCGCCGCGGTGCCCTCGCGCTCGGCCTGGCCGCCCTGACGACGGCCACCGTCGGGGCGGCCGCCCCGGTCGCCGTGCCGGCGCCCCGCCACGCGCCGGGCGGCCCGCTCGACGCGGCCGCCGCGCTCGCCGAACTCCGGGCCGGCAACGCCCGGTTCGCCGCGCTACGGCAGCGGCACCCGCACCAGGACGCGGCCCGGAGAGCCGACGTCGCCGTCGCCCAGCACCCCTTCGCCACCGTCATCGGCTGCATAGACTCGCGCGTCCCGCCGGAGCTGGTCTTCGACCAGGGCCTCGGCGACCTGCTCATCGTGCGCTCGGCGGGCCAGGCGCTCGACGAGGCCGTGCTCGGCTCGCTCCAGTACGGCGTCGAGGAGCTGCACGTACCGCTGATCCTCGTCCTCGGCCACGAGCGCTGCGGGGCCGCGGCCGCCGCCGTCGAGTACGTGCGCACCGGAAACCCGGTCGAGGGACACCTGGAGCGGGTCATCGAGGAACTGGCCCCGGCGGCCCGCGCGACCCGGCACCTGCCCGGCGACTGGGTGGAGAACACGGTGCGGGCCAATGTGGACCGGGTCACCCGCCGACTGGCTCGGGATGCGGCTTTTTCCGGTGCGCGCGTCGTCGGCGCCCGCTTCGACCTGGACACCGGAAGGGTCGCGTTCCACCACGCCTGACCTGGGCGGGCGTACACCCCAGGGCGTACGAGGCGGCTTCGTACTCCATCCGCGGTACGTCCGATCGCGTTCCCGGGTACGACGACGGGAGCGCGCTGAAGAGAGATCGTGGAGTCATGAGCTCCCTGGTGCTGTCCGTGCTCCTCTCGCTGGTCTCCGCGGTCGCCTACGCCGCCGCGGCGATCGTGCAGGAGCGGGTGGCGGCCTCGGCCGCCGCTCCCCGTTACGCGCCCCTGCGCCGCCCGGCGTGGTGGGGCGCCGTGCTGCTCACCGGCGTGGGCGCGGCCCTGCACGTGGCCGCGCTCGCGTACGGGCCGCTGAGCCTGGTCCAGCCGCTGGGCGCCCTCACGATCGTGTTCGCGCTGCCGATGGCGGCGCTCTTCGCGGGCCGCCGGGCCGGCCGCACGGCCTGGCGGGGCGCGCTCATGGCCACCGCCGGGCTCGCCGGACTGCTCAGCCTGACCGGTGGCACGGCCTCCCAGTCCCTCGCCGCGGGCGACCGGCGGCTGCTCGCGTTCGTCACCTTCGGCGCGGTGGCGGTGCTCTTCGCCGTGGCGCACATGATCGGCCGCTCGGCGCTGCGCGGCGTCGTCCTGGCCACCGCGGCCGGCATCGCCTTCGGCATCGCCTCCGTCTTCACGAAGACCGTCGCCGTCGACTTCCGCCTCGACGCGCCGCTCGCGCAGTGGCCGAGTCTGCTCGTCCTCTCCGCGCTCGCGGTCACCGGTCTGCTGCTCTCCCAGGCCTCGTACCGCGGTGCCGGGCTCGCCGCCCCGCTCGCCACGCTCACGGTGGTCAACCCCGTGGTCGCCGCGACCGTCGGCCTCACCCTCTTCGGCGAGTCCTTCCGTTACGGGACGGCCGGCGGCGTCGCCGCGCTGATCTGCGGCGCCGTGGCGGCGGGCGGCCTGGTGCAGCTCACCCTGGAGCGGATGACGCGTCCCGAGGACTCCCCGTCGGTGTCAGAGCCGGGGAACGTGTCAGATCGAGACGCCCCGGGCCCTGAGGTACGCCAGCGGGTCGATGTCGGAGCCGTACCCGGGACCCGTACGCATCTCGAAGTGGAGATGCGGCCCCGTGGTGTTGCCGGTCGACCCTGAACGCCCGATCCGCTGCCCGGTGTTGACCCGCTGGCCCTCGCGCACGGTGAGCGCCGAGAGGTGCGCGTACTGGCTGTAGCGGCCGTCGGCGTGCCGGATGACCACCTGGTAGCCGTACGCCCCGCCCCAGCCCGCGGACACGACCCGGCCGGCGCCGACGGCCCGCACGGAGGTGCCGGTGGGGACGGGGAAGTCGACGCCGGTGTGATATCCGCTGGACCAGGAGGAGCCGGCGACGCGGTAACGGGTGCCGATGTCGGTGTCGGCGACGGGCGAGATGAAGTGCTGCGCCGAATGCTCGGGAGCGGGCCTCGGGGCCGGCTTGTGCACCGGCTTGGCGGCCGGGGGCTTGGCGGCGGGGTGCGGGGCGGGCTTGGTCTCGGTCTTGGGCTTGCTGCCGGTCTTCGGCCGGGGGGCCGGCGTGGTCTGCGGCTTGGTCTGCGGCCTGGACTCGGGCCGGGTGTCGGGCCTGGTCTGGGGCCGGGCGTCGGGCCTGGTCTCGGGGTGCGGCTTGGGCTTGGCGGGGGCCGCCGGAGCGGTCATCCGCAGCGTGAGCCGCTGACCGGGGAGGATCAGGTCGGGGTCGCCGCCGACGACGGTGCGGTTGGCCTCGTAGAGGCGCGGCCAGCCGCCCCGGACGTGCTCGTCGCGGGCGATCTTCGAGAGCGAGTCGCCGGGCTCGACCGTGTACATCTCGCGCACGGTCGGCACGGTGGTGGGGGTGGCCGCCTTCGTCCGCTGAGCGGGGAAGGAGGCCTGGGAGAGCGGGCGGGTGCGCTCGGTCTGTGTGGTGGCGCCGCCGGGGCCGCGTTCGGGGGCGGCGTCGCGGGCGTCGCCCCGGTGGAGTCCGGCGCCCGGGCCGCAGGCGGGCCAGGCGCCGGGGCCCTGACCCTTGAGCACCCGTTCGGCGATCGCGATCTGCTGGTCCTTCGAGGCGAGGTCGGCGCGCGGCGCGTAGTGCGTGCCGCCGTACCGCTCCCAGGTGGACTGGCTGAACTGGAGTCCGCCGAAGTAGCCGTTGCCGGTGTTGATCTGCCAGTGGGCGGAGGACTCGCAGTCGGCGAGCTTCTCCCAGACGTCCAGCGAGGCCGCCTGCGCCGTCCCGGCCCCGATCAGCGGCAGGGCCATGCCGGCGCCGCCGGCGGTGACGGTCAGCGAGGCCCGGTTGATCCGGCTCGGCTGGTACCGGCGGTGCTTTCCGCGTGTTCCGCGTACGGCCATGGGCCCCCCTCGAACGCATCGGCAGTCGCCCACGGTAAGGGCGGGCAACCGTGCGTGACAAGGGCTTCGGCCCAATCCCCCGTATCGTCCGTCACCTCCGCACCGCGCGCCCGGGCCTCAGAGCCCGGCGGGACCCGGCGCCGGCTGCGGTTCGGGCTCCGGCACGGGTACGGGGTTGGGCGGCGGCGTCGGTACGGGCCCGGGCGGCGGCACCGGCTGAGGCGTCGGCGGCGGCTGAGGCGTCGGCCAGGGATCCGGGACGGGTGGCTGTGTCATGACGCGCTCCGTGGACGGTACCGGGGTTCGGGAGAGGACGGGCGGATGCCCGCTCCAGCCTCCCCTGCTGCGCCTGCCCCCGCTCGCGGAGCCCATTCATTCGGGTGGCGGCCCGGCCGCCGACCGACCCGCGGGGTCAGCTCCCCGCGGGCACCGCGTGCGGAGCCCGCACGGTGTCACTCCCCGGCACGGGCGCGGACGCGTCACCGCCCAGCTCCACGATCCGGTTCTCCGCGTCCACATGCACGACACGCGGCACGAGCGCCCGCGCCTCCGCGTCCGAAACCTGCGCGTAGCTGATGAGGATCACCAGGTCCCCCGGGTGCACCAGATGAGCGGCGGCCCCGTTGATCCCGATCACCCCGGAACCGCGCTCGCCCTCGATGACGTACGTCTCCAGCCGGGCCCCGTTGTCGATGTCGACGATGTGCACCAGCTCACCGGGCAGGAGGTCGGCGGCCTCCATCAACTCGGCGTCGATGGTGACGGAGCCGACGTAGTGCAGGTCGGCCTGGGTCACGGTGGCGCGATGGATCTTGGACTTGAACATTGTACGTATCATCGAGGTACTCCTGGACATAGGCTCCCTGCCTGCGTTTTTGCAGGTCAAGGGCTGTTTCCACACCCTACAACGAGTCGCAGGTTCGGGCAGCTGTCCCCAGGTTTTTCAGGACTCATGCTGACCACTTGCTGACTTTCCTGACGCATCATCAGGCGCCGCTCAGGAGCTTCGCCTACTCTCCCTGCCCCACCGCGATGACCCCACAAGCCTACGCAGCAGGCACTCAAGAGCCCTCGTGATCACCGTCACTCTCACAGGGTGGCGACGCTCGATCCGCGCGTGCACGAGGACTCGTCACCGCAGGAACCCTCGAAATACGGCGCGGCAACTTAGCAGCGAATCCCGGCCCAGCAAAACCGGTGCTCCTCATGACCATGGCCTTAGCCCGCCCGGTGACTCTTGACAGCGACACAGGGCGGCCGCCGAAGACCTCAGAATCCCGCCAGGGCGGAGAGCAACTCGGCACTGCGATCACGCTCAGCCCAGCCTCGAAGGAGCCGTCTCACCCATGGAACCGCAGCCTTCCGACACCACCCGACCGCGACGGCGTCAACCCGTCGAACCCGTCCTCATGGAAACCTCCGAGGTCGCCGCGATGCTCAGCATGTCCGCGAGCTGGGTCTACAGGGAAGCGTCGAAACTGGGCTTGAAGGGGTACAAACTCGGCCGAGGTAGGAACGCCAAGGTCCTGTACAAGAGGGCCGAGGTCTTCAAATGGCTGGAGCAGCAGAAGATCCATTGAGGCTTCGTCTGCTCAGCACCTACCGCTCCAATAAGCCCCGCGTCAGGCACTCCCCAGAGACCGGAGGGCGCGGTGCTCCGATGGTGCCGGGTAGGGGACAGGGCTCACATAGGCCCGAGAAGAGGCGCGTGTTTTGGGCCAGGCGCTCACAGTAGACCGCGCTGCCGCGCCCAGTCGGCGACGGCTCCCGAGGTCCGCTGCGAGAAGCCGGAGGGGTTGATCTCCCCGTCCCGGGTGATGAGCCCTGTCTCGGGATAGCCGTAGGTCTGCAGGAGTTCGTCGGCGAGGAAGGCGGTGGCCTGCAGGAGACCACGCTCACAGTCGGCGAGGTCATCCAGAAGGACGCCGGCTTCTGCCATCGCAAGTGGGTAGGTGTGGTGACTCTGCGGTTTCGGTCGGCCTGTAGCCGGATCGATCCGGTCGACCCGGAAGGGTACGGTCTCAGACCTTCCAAGATCGATAGCCCTGGATTGCGACGGATGGACGGCCATGTCGGCCACCAGGGTGACCCTGGCCTGCGCGAGACCGCTGGCGCCTGTCCGATCCCGTGCGTGGACGGCCAGGAAAGGCAAGGCGCACAGCAACGGGTATACGACGTCTCCCGGCTCTGCGGTGTGGAGCTGGGCCTCTTCGTAGTCGTCCACGTGGACACGCCCAGCCAGGGGTAGGGCGATGGTGGCGCTACCGTCACGGTGAAGCTCGGCGCGCGTGGACCTTGCAGAAGGCGCCCCGTCCTTCACAATCAGCCGTCGTGGGCCGACCCTTACCGACCTGTACCTGGTGGCCGACTGCCCCAGGTAGAGCGGGACGTCAAGGATCTCTTGCTGATAGCGGGTGAAACGTGCCGAGTCGATCACCATATTGCCGGCCTGCTCGGGAACGAGGGTGACGATCAGATGCGGTGTGGTGCGCGCCGCCAGTGCCTCAACGAGATCCTCTTCGATTTCAGCAAGGCGCTTCTCGCGCTCGGCAGCCGCTGTGAACCGTGCCCGGTAGGCTGTGGCGATGTCGGTTTCCGTCAGCCACTCGGTTCTACTGCCACCACGTCGGGGGTAGCGCAGAGCCTCTCTGGACGCCTTGCTCACCGGGGCTGTCACGGCGTGTGGACTAGCAGGGCTGCGTGGCACGGCCAGCAGCAGGAAGCCAGTACCCGGCGCGTTGGGGTTGTGTACGGGGATGGACTCGTAGGGGACGGGCGGGGCCGTATTGGCCGCGATGACCTGCCGGATGTGGCGCAGTCGGGCATCGTCCAAGTCCACGTCGAACACCTTGCTGGGGACGCCCCTGCTCTCCGCCATCCCGATGACAAGGAGGCCGCCGGTGTGGTTGGCGAAGGCGGCGATGTCCTTGGCTAGTTCCTCGCGGCCTCGCTCGTCCTGGCTGTAGTGCGCCTGCTTGTAGTCGAGGTCTTCACTCTCGGCTGCTTCAGGGATGCCCACCAAGTCGGTGATGCTTTGATAGTCGACCTCATCGAGCCGCCGGCCCAATAGGCCTTCGATCCGGCCAAGTCGCGTCACCATGTATAGGCCCTCCTTACCCTTCGCCCTGCCGTGTTCGAGCACCCCGGCTTGATCCTCCCCTGCCTCCCTTGGTGTGCTCGTCGGGCGCTTCGGCCACGCACCTCTGCGACCCATCGAAGGCGGCTTCCGTTCGCGACAGCCAGGACACCCCGCCCTTCGCGACACCCCGAGCCCAGGGGCTCAGACAGGCTGGTCCGCCACTGCCAACAGCGCGGCGGCAATGGCAATCAGCGCCTTAGCCTCCTCCCTGTTGTACGTAAACGTCGACGTGACCTTGTCCGCGTGCACCGATCCGCTGGCCTGGTCCTCCACAGCCACGCGAATCGCTGCCCACCGCTCGTCCTTGCCTCGCTGGCGGGTGTCCTTGTTGAGGGGCCACGTCCACCCGCTGTGAAGCCGGATCCATTCCAGGGCCTGGCGAGCTTCCAGGATCGCGCCGTGAATGTCATCGTCCAGGAGCCGGCGCTGCGCGGCGCGCAAACGCTGGGCGGGCTCAGCGCGGGGGTCGTCCTCCAGCGGGAACGGGACCTGCATCTCGAAGGCGATGGAAGGGCCGAGAGCGTTGACCTGATCAAGCCAGCGGCTCTTGGCGACGCTGAAGTGCAGTACCTCCGTCGTGCTCCCGGGGTAGCTGGCGACTTGGGGAAGCGTTCCGACGACCTCCAGCTCCATCCGCAGGTCGCCGTCACGGGCCTCGTTAATGGCATGGAGCTGGGCCGAAGTTAGCAGAAACTTCAGCGTGCGGCGCTCAATGCCGATCTCGGGGGTGAACGAGACCATCTCCGTCGACCGCCCAATGAGCGTCCGCTGGTAGGAGCCGCGGATCCCGTAGAGGTCAGCCTGGAGGGCCAGAAGCCTGCCAGCCTCGGAGCCCTTCGGCACCTTCACCTCCAGGTTCATCTGGAGGCAGATCGTGCCCATGCCCCGGAGGAGCTGCACGCTCTCCTCCTGGACGTCAAGGGCGAAGTCTCCGACTCCCCCGTCGAAACGCATCACGATCACGGTTGGTTCCTCCACAGGGACGCTTCTGCCTGCCGATTCTTCATCAGCAGCCGGCGAGAAGCCCCAGATTTTCTGAAACAGGGATCATGCAGTCTTCTCCGGTCCCCGCGCCGTCCCGGTCACCCCTGAGGAAGGCGGCCACACTACGCCAGCCGACAGGTAAGCGGCGGGCCTGGAAACAGCGACAAACGGTCGCACACAGGTTGATCGGGCCATCGAAATCACCGGAGACATGATCTTCGAATCGCCCGGCACTCCAAGCACCCTCAGTTCGTCGGCGAACACCAGCCAAGGCACAGCCCGGACAGTACACATACGGCCCCATAGCTCAAGCCGCCGCCGACTCGGTTCCGTGCTCTCCGTCGGGCCGACAAGGCGGAGCCGTCGACCGTCCTGATCCAGCTTGTACTCTCCAGCCCCGAACAACGTCTTGCCTGAACCGCTCGGCCCGATGGTGCACCTACGCTCACCATCGTTCCACTCCTCTGGCACGAACGCCGCCTGCCGCACAGCCGTCCCCACTGTCCCCGCGCACGAGTTCACCGCTCGCACTACTCCCCCGTCTTATAGAGATCTTCCAAGCCCCTTCCGAGGGGCTTCGGGCCGTGGACTGCGAATGCACCCTTGGCGCCGCCTGACCGACGAGGGCTTTCAGACGCCCGCTCGTCCATCGTGCTGCAGGCTCGCTGTCCGTCTGTCTACCGGGGATGTTGGCACAAATTAGCACGCAACGACCCTCCGCTGACACGCTGGCACCACGAAGGCTTGTCCCACCTCAGTAGCTCACGCGCTTGCAGAGGTCCAACCACTGCCCGCCCCGTCAGCTCTGTCGTTTCGTGAACCAGATATAGCCGAGATGGGCGGCGCCAGGCGCGGGGCTCGGAGGGCATCGAGACTCTGCGGCGCCAAGACCGGAGTCCTCGCTATCTGTTCCTGGCCTTAGCCCGGTCGACCTGGCGCAGCAGCAGGTCGGCGAACTGGATAATCTCGGCCGCTTCGATCGGGTCGTCGAAGTCGACGGTGCGGTGGCTGGAGGGGTTCTTGTAACGTCCCATGGCACCGGCGAACAGCGCGGACTCGGCCTCCTGCTCGCCGCCCTCGGCGCCCGCGTCGGCCAGCGGGCCCCCGGGCTTGCCGTTCTGGTGCGGTTGGAACGCCTTGCGCATCAACGCGACGCCAACGAGGGAGTTGTCGAGCCCGGAGGCATCGCGGACGGCCACCTCGACCGCCTTCATGGCGGCAAAGCACGCGGTCTCGTAGTCCCCGAGGTCGAAGTTGGTGCGCACCGTCTTCTCCAGGTCCGGGTGGAGCGGGCCGGCGAGCCGTGTGCGGGCTTCGAAGCGTGCTACGCCCTTCGGATCTGCGGCCAGTTCCCGTCCGTCGCGGGAGAGCTGTCGGAAGTTCTCGGATTGCCTAGGGACACGTGACAGCAGTGCGTGTGCCTCCAGCCAGCTCCAGGCGTCGGATAGTCGGTTCACCAGCCTCTCACCGTCCGGCTCTTCCCGGAACGCCTGACGGGCGCTGCCCATCGTCCCGGGGTACTGCAGGTAATCGTTGCTGCGTGCAAGGCTCTGCAGCAGGAGGAGCGCGACGTCGCGAGTGGGAAGTTGTCGGAGCTGGTCCGCCGGTACCGGCGACTCGAACGTGTACATGCATACACGCTACGCGGGCGGCTCGGACACCCGCTGGATTTTTCGGCTCACCCGGCCGCTTGAACACACAGGCCGTGCGGAAGCCCGTGCTTCGACTTAGGCGGAATATCCTGAGCCCTCCCGCGATTGGTCTTCGTGCGGAGATCTCGGGAGGGGGCGCTGGTGGCCGAGCTGATGCTGTTCCGGCAGGACGCGGACGGGCGGGATGTCGAGCTGTCCGGTTCGACGGTGGCGCTGGAGGTGGAGCTGCAGCGGCGGGTCGAGGCCGGGCTGGAGCAGATGCTCGGTATCCGGTTCGTGGCGTCGGAGTATGCGACTGGTCCGTGGCATCGGGGGCGGATCGACACGCTGGGGCTGGATGAGAACGGCAGCCCGGTGGTGATCGAGTTCAAGAAGGGCTCCGACAGCGGGGTGCTGTCGCAGGCTGTCTCGTACCTGTCGTGGCTGCGTTCGGCGCAGCACGAGTTCGAGGCGCTCGTCCGGAAGGTGCTGGGCGCGGAGGTGGCCGAGTCGATCGACTGGCGGCGTCCGCGGATGGTCTGCATCGCGGCGAGCTTCTCCCACCACGACCGGGTGGCCGTGCAGTGGCTGCCCGAGCGGATCGACCTGGTGCGCTACCGGGTCTTCGAGGGTGGCCTGCTGAGCCTGCTGCTCGTCGATTCCTCGCCCGGCTCGCCGACCGCCGCTTCGTCTCGGCGGAGCCGGGAGCGGGACGCGGTGGTCGGCAGCGCGCCGGCGGCACCGGCGACTCCTGCGCCGGCGGGCGCTGGCCTCGTGCCGGAGTGCTTGCGGGACCTGTACGCGGAGCTGGACGAGGCGTTCACGGTGTGGGGCGAGGTCGAGGTGGCGGCGCTGCGGCACTACATCGCCTACCGACGGTTGGTGAACGTGGCGTCGGTGATTTTCCGTCCGAAGCACGAGGTGATCCTGGTCTATCTCAGACTCGACCCGGACGCAGTCGTGCTGGAGGAGGGCTTCACCCGGGACATGCGCGGTGTCGGGCATCTCGGGACGGGGGACCTGGAGGTGCGTCTCGCTTCGGTGGCGGACTTGGAGAAGGCGGCGCCGTTGATCCGGCGGGCGTTCGAGGCGGCCTGACAGAAGCGGAAGGGCGGCTGGAGCATCGGTTTCTCGATGTTCCAGCCGCCCTTCGACGTCTGCGGCCCGTTGGCCCCGGGCTCTTCGTTCTCATGATCACTCCTCCGGGCCGGCCAGGGCGAAGTCGTCCTGTTCCAGCTCGGCGCGCAGGCGCCGTTCGGCGATGTCGGCGTAGTGCGGGGACAGTTCGACGCCCACGAACTTCCGGCCCTCTCGGAGGGCCGCGACGCCCGTGGAGCCGCTGCCGGTGAACGGGTCGAGGACGGTGCCGCCTTCGGGGCAGACCTGTACGAGCTGCTGCATGATCTCGACGGGCTTCTGGGTGATGTGGACCCGGCCCTTGCGGGGCTGCGAGGCGATGTAGTGGCCGGGCAGGTAGAGGTCGCGGGTGTTGTCGACGGATCCCTTGACACCCCAGACGATGAACTCGGAGTCCTGCTTCGGCGCGCCCTTGCGGGGCCGGCTGGCCGGCTTGATCCACGGGAGCGTGCCGCTCCAGGTCCAGCCTGCCATCTGCAGGGCGTCGGTCGTGGTCGGTTCCTGGCGCCAGTCGGTAAAGACCATGGCCACCGCGTGCTCGGTCGAGGCCCGGTACGCCTCGGTGAGCAGTTCGGTCAGCCAGGAGCGGTAGGAGCGCTGGTCGCGGTTCTCGCCGGGGAAGTTGGCGAGTTCGTGGGCCGCGTCGCTGGTGACGTACTTGGCGCGCGCGGAGCGTCCGGTGCGCTCGGAGCTTGTGCGGCCGCCGGAGTTGTACGGCGGGTCGGTGATCACGGCGTTGACGCTCTCGTCCGGAAGGGACTTCAGCACGGTCAGGGCGTCGCCTCGGTGCAGCGTGTAGCTCATGGGAAGGGCCTCTCTCAGGACATGGCAGGGCTGGGGACCGCTCCGGGCAGCGCTCAACGGCGGTCTTCCGGGGCGGGGTTGTGCTGGAGGTTAGCCGTGCTTTCCGGCCGGGCCTAACGAGGCGGGCCGTGCTGCTGAACCCGGTTCGGGAGTCGTTTGGTGCGGCCGGAATCCCGGTCTACTGTCTCGCCGTGTCACC
Organism: Streptomyces sp. NPDC004788; assembly: GCF_053601115.1. Classification (NCBI taxonomy): domain Bacteria; kingdom Bacillati; phylum Actinomycetota; class Actinomycetes; order Kitasatosporales; family Streptomycetaceae; genus Streptomyces; species Streptomyces sp. NPDC004788. The sequence continues at coordinate 31,591 of NZ_JBSGBF010000059.1, read as the reverse complement.
GGGCAGGAGCCTCGCTCCACCCTCGCTGACCTGTGCTTTCCGTGCTTTCTCGTGCAGTCGAGCCGTACCGGAGGCACGTTGCTCTCCTTCTTCCCGCACACCATCAGGAGCCCCGGTGTACTGCCTGAGATTACGAGCGCGGCTGGCTGCCGCGCGTGACCTGAGACCGGCGTCCGGGAGCTACCAACTCCTCTGACCCGGGCCCGCCCGAGCGGCGGATGCACATCGGCGCGGTGCCGGCGGCTTTGCACGAGAAGTCGGCACCGCGCCTCCTACGAACAGCGAGGAGCCGCTGCGATGCAGCATGCCCTGACACATCCGCGTCCCGACCCGACGCCGTCACCCGGCCGGCACCGCCGCCTCGGTGAACGGCGGCGGCGATGAAAAAGACCACCAAGGGCGTCGTCGGTCTCTGTGCAACCGCTCCGCTGCTGCTGGCCGTTCCGATTCTCGCCGTTGGGGCCGGGACCGCCTCGGCCGCCTGCTCGACCGGCGGGGCACAGGATGTGGATACCGCCGCCGTCGCCGCCCAGGTGAAGGCCATCCTGGACGGCGGCGACAAGGGTTCAGTGTCCGTACCGGGCCTGGACGACCCGGCCGAGCAGGTGCCCAACGCCAAGGCGATCCAGGCCACCGGCGTCGCGATGAACATCCCGGCCCGCGGGCAGGTCGTAGCCCTGGCGACCGCCCTGCAGGAGAGCGGCCTGCGGAACCTGACCTACGGCGACCGCGACTCGCTGGGGCTCTTTCAGCAGCGGCCGTCGCAGGGCTGGGGCACGGCGAACGAGATCCTCGACCCGGTGCACGCCTCGACCAAGTTCTACGAGGGACTAGGGAAGGTCTCGGGCTGGCAGTCCCTGTCCGTCACGCAGGCCGCCCAGGCGGTGCAGCGGTCTGGCTTCCCGGAGGCGTACGCGAAGTGGGAGCCCCTGGCCACCGCCCTGCAGAAGGCCATCGAACCCCTGCTGCCGAAGCCCAGTGGCGCGTCACCGGACTCTTCGCCGTCCGGCTCGGCCGGCACCGGCAGTCCTGCGCCCGGTATCGCGGGCAATTGCAGTGCCGAGGGGGACGGGACCGACTTCGGCACCATCCCGCCCGGCGCGCTGCCGGCCGAGTACAAGATCCCCGCAAACGCTCCGCGAGAGGTCCAGACGGCGATCCGGTGGGCGCTCGGCCAGCTCGGCACGCCATACCAGTGGGGCGGGACCTGCACGAACTCCCACGGCAAGGACGCCATGGGCCGGTGTGACTGCTCCTCTCTGATGCAGCAGGCGTACAAGGCCGCCGGGGTCACCCTGACGCGGACGACGTACACGCAGGTCAAGGAGGGCAAGGCAGTGTCGGTCGATGCCCTTCAGCCGGGTGACCTGCTCTTCACCGAGGGGACGGCCTCCGTACCCGAGCACATCGGGATGGCCATCGGGCTGGGCCTGATCGTCCACGCCCCGCGCACCGGCGACGTGGTCCGCATCACGACCCTCGCCTCCTGGAAACCGCGGATTCTCGCGGCCCGCCGAGTCGTCTGACCGGCGCTTCTCCCCCTCTCCCCTTTTCCTCGCACCGCCGCTTCACCCCAGCGGGGCTTTGGCGTGCACGTAATCAAACTGGAGTTCTTCATGTATCTCGCCGACCAGGTCATACAGCTCGCCTACGACCCCGGAATCAAGCCGAACGAGGGCGGCCTGCCGGGCCTGTCCGTCCTCAAGCAGGTGATGGGCTCCATCAACCTCTTCGGGCTCATCGCCGTGGTCGGCGCCCTCGCCGTCAGCGCGGGCGTGTGGGCCTGGGGCCACCACTCCGGCGGCCACCAGGCCGAGGCCAACGGCAAGAAGGGCGTGCTGGTGAGCGCCGGCGCGGCCCTTCTGCTCGGCGCGGCGAACGGCGTGGTGGCCTTCTTCAGCACGCTGGGGACGCAGGTCCACTGATGGCTCAGCACTCCACCCACCCCGGCGGCGCATCTCGCGTGCGCCGCCGGGCGCTGCTCGGCACCGTCGTCCTGGTGGTGCTCGTCGCCCTCGCCGGCCTGGCCGCGTACCTCACCCGCGATGGCAGGGGCCCTTCCGAAGCCCCTGCTCCGCCACCGAGTTCGCCCTCGGTCTCCTCTTCGGCCCCATCGCCATCCGGGTCATCCACCCCACACACCCGTCCTCGTGCTCTTCCGGTCCCGCCGAAGACCCATGACCCGATCGCGTACGGGAAGGCGGCCGCAGCAGCGCTGTGGTCCTACGACACCCGTGCGTACTCGCAGCCCGAGCTGCGGAAGGCTCTGCGCGGGTGGCTGACCACGGAGGCGAAGTACGCCGATCCGGCCTCGGTCGACAAGGTCGTTCCCTCGGCGGTGCTGTGGAAGGAGATGGCCGCCAACGGCCAGTTCGCCACCGCCAAGGTGTACGAGGGGCACTTCCCGAACGCGTTCACCCGGGCCCTTCAGGAAGACTCGGGGGCGATCACTCAGGCGTACGTCTACGCCGTCACGGTCTCCGGCAAGCAGTCGATCGCCTGGAAGGGCTCGCCGGCCGGCGGTGCGGAGAGCCGTGCCACCACGCTCGCGGTCCAGTGCCGGCCCGACCGTCCCTGCGCCCTGGTCGGCGTCATGCCGTCCGTCGCGCCCTGATCCCCGTTCGAGAAAGGAGGTATCGCCATGGGAGTCTGCGACTTCCCGCTGATGGACAAGGTATGCGGTGCCGTCGACTTCGCCACCAACCCCGCCGGAACCGTCACGGACGGCATCGGCGCGTGGATCGCGAAGTCGATGGGCGAGCTGGCGGCCAGCGCGGCCGATCTCGCCGCGAAGGCCGTCAACGAGACGACCGCCATCGACCTCAGCGCCGGATGGTTCCGGGACAACTACGAGCTCCTGCTGCCCATCGGGCTCGCTCTGACCGTCGGCATCTTCTGCATCCAGCTCATGACCGCGGCCTGGCGACGCGACGAACGCGCTCTTGCTCAGGCTGCGTTCGGCACCATGACCGGCGTCCTGTTCAGCTTCTCCGCCATCGCCTTCACTACCGTCGCCATCACCGTGGTCGACGCCCTCTCCGACGGGCTGTTCCAAGCGGCCAATACCTCCGTCGACGACGCGATCCGGCGCGTGGTGAAGGTCAACGAGTTGGGGGCGATGTACGGCCTCGGCTGGGGGGTCCCAGCCCTGGTCGCCCTGGGGTGCGCGATCGGTGCCTTCTTGTACTGGGGCGTCATGGTCGCCCGCAAGGTCGGCGTCCTGATCATGGTCTCGCTCGCCGTGTTCGCCGGTGCCGGCGGCGGCTGGGAGGTCGCCAAGCGGTGGCGGCGCGGCTGGATCGAGGCCACCGCCACCCTGGTCGTCTCCAAGCTGTTGATGACCGTGGTCTTCCTGATCGGCGTCTCCGCCATGGGCAAGAGCGACGCCGGCGACGGGATGGCGGCCCTGTCCGACGCGATGGCGGGCATCGTCGTGATGGTCCTCGTGCTGCTCTGCCCGTACGCGACGTACAAGTTCGTGCACTGGGCCAGCGACGGCGGCGGCCACGACGACCTGCACCGCACCGGCGTCGCCGGCATGGCGGTCGCCGCCGGGGCGGCGAAGACCGCGGCCAGCCTGGCGATGCGGGTCGGCACCGGCGCTCCCGCTCCCCAGGGCCCGAGCCAGGTTCCCGGCGCGGGTGCAGACGGTGTCGCCTCCGGCATCAATCCCGTCGGCGGCAGCCTCAGCAAGGAGGGTATCGACGCCGGTCCGCCCAAGCAGCAGACCCGCTTCCGGTACGGCGAGGACCCGAACGCGACCGGCGACAAGGGCCGGGCCCTGATCCAGCGGCCCGGGATCCCACCGCTGATCACGCGTCCCGGCGCGGACGAAGCGGAAGGGTCCGGGGTGGTCATCCACGGCGTCACCGGCAGTTCCGCTCATCTTGTCGGCGCGTCGGCACCGGGCGGCAGCATGACCTCCCTGCCGCCTGCCGGCCCCGCGACTGCGCCGCCGCCTCCCGCCGGACCGTCGGCCACCGCTTCTCCCACGCCGACGAACTGGGTGTTCCCCAACCCGCCGCCGTCGGGTTCCTGACCCACCACACCCGGGGCGGGCCGTACACCACGGCCCGCCCCACCCTGACCGACCAGCAGAGGAGTCCCCCCATGACCTGCAGAAGAGCGCCGCGCGCCCCGTCCTTCGCCCGCCCTCACCGTCTGGAATCACCATGTCCGGCAAGCACCAGGCTCCTACAGCCACCGTGAAGTTCCCCCACCGCAGCAGGCGCGGCATCCTGCTCGGCCTGACCGCACCGCAGCTGTTCGTCGCCGGCCTCACCGGCCTTCTCCTTCTCGCCGTCGTCCTCACCCGCGGCGTGGTCGGCGCCCTCCAGCTCATCCCGCTGTGGGCCGTCATCGCCCTGTTCGTCTTCGTCCGCCACCGTGGCCGTGCCCTGGCGGACTGGGCTCCGATCGTCACCCGGTACGTCCTACGCCGGATGCGCGGCCAGCTCGTCTGGCTCACCCGGCCCTCCCGTCGGCCGACCCGCGAAGGACTCCTCCACCTTCCCGGCACCGCCGCCAGCCTGCGCGTGGTCACCGCCCCCGACGGCCGGTACGGTGCGGTCCACGATCCCCACAACGGCACGCTGACCGCCGTGGTCAAGGTCTCCTCCCGCGCCTACGCGCTGCTCGACCCGGGCACCCAGCAGGCCAACGTCAACGGCTGGGGACGCGCGCTGGCCGCGCTGGCCCGTACCGGGCAGATCGCCCGCATCCAGGTGATCGAGCGCACCGTCCCGGACTCCGGCGACGCGCTTCGCCGCTACTGGGAAGAGCACGGCCGACCCCACGCCCCCATGGCCGGCGCGATCTACAGCGAGCTGATCCAGAGCGCTGGCCCGGCGGCGGCACCCCACGAGGCATACGTCGCGGTGGCGCTGGACACCAAGGCCGCGCGACGGCTGATCAACCAGGCCGGCGGTGGCCTGACCGGCTCCTTCAGCGTCCTGGCGCAGCTGACCTCCACCTTCGACCAGGCCGCGCGGACCGCCGGGCTCAACCCCACCGGCTGGCTCACCGCCCGCGAGATCGCCGCCGTCGTGCGCACCGCCTACGATCCCAAGGCCCTCACGGCGCTGGACCGGTGGTCCACTGCCGGCCGTCCCGAGGCCGAGCCCGCCGCCGCCGGACCCGTCGTGGTCGTCGAGAAGGCGGACCACATCGCGACCGACTCGGCCGTCCACGCCACGTACTGGGTGGAGAACTGGCCGAGGACCGAGACGTCGGCCGGCTTCCTGCACCAGCTCCTGTTCACCGGCGGCGTCCGGCGCACGCTGTCGCTCTCCTACGAGCCGAAGGGACTGGACGCCGCACTGCGCGACGTCCAGCGCAAGAAGGCCAGCGTGATCGCCGATGCCGCCGAGCGGGCCCGGCGCGGCCAGGTCGACTCCGAGGCGGACTCGATCGAGTACCAGGACATCAAGTCCCGCGAGCGCCAGCTCATCGCGGGCCACGCCGATGTCGCCCTGACCGGGCTGCTGACCGTCTCGGCCGACTCCGAGGACGAACTCCGCTCCGCCTGCGCGGTCGTGGAGACCGCCGCCGTCGGCGCCCAGCTCGACGTCCGGCCGCTGACCTGGCAGCAGGCCGAAGCGTTCACCGCCGCCGCCCTGCCGCTCGCGCTCTCCGCCTGACGCCGGCCCTTCCCTCCCTTCGAAAGAGCACCCGCATGTCCCGCACCGCCAGCCCGACCGCGCAGGACTTCGTGCCCTTCGCCACCGCCGCGCTCGACTTCCACCGCACGCTCAACCTCCCCGGCGGCCCGCTCGTCACCAGCCGGGCCGAGCTGGACGCTCTGCACGCGCATCTCGTCTCGGTGCACGGGCTGCTCGACGCCCATGCCGCCCGTACCGGTCAGCTCGTGCCGGTCGAAGGTGACCAGCTGCGCGCCGCCCGCACCCGGATCTGGCAGGCCGCCGACCACGTCCACGCCGCCTACCACGCGGCGCCCCGGCCGGGCACCGGCGAGGTGCCCGAACCCGAGGCGTGCCAGGCCGGCCTGCCCGAAGGGGCACCGGAGCTGACCATCTGCCAGCGCCACCAGCGCGCCGCACACCTGGTCCGCCGCCGCACCACCCCGGCCGACCTGCACGCCCCGTTCACCGGCCTCGTCCACCGCTGACCTCATCACCTGTCTGGAGAAACGTTCATGCCCCGTACCCGCGCCAGCGCCTCTCCCCTGTACGTGCCGCACAAGGCTTCGCGGGCCCAGCAGAGGGCCGCCCGAGCCGGATTCGCCGAGGCCCGCCGCCAGGCGCGCCTCGCCGGGACACCGACCAAGCACCGCGCCGAGGAAACCCTCGCCCCGGAGCTGCGGCCGACCTACCCGCCGACCGGTCGTCCCGGTCCGGCCTCGGCCCGGGGCGGCAAGCTCAGCCTGCCCGCCCACCGGATGACCACCGCCACGGCTTCGGGGGCCTACCCCTTCGTGGCCGAAGGTGGTCTGGGGGCGGAGGGCATCTTCATCGGCCGCGACGTCCACGCCGAAGCCGCCTTCTGTTTCGATCCGTTCTCGCTGTACAGCAGCGGCCGGATCGAGGGCTTCACGAACCCCAACGCGGTCCTCGCCGGGATCATCGGCATGGGCAAGTCCGCGCTGGCGAAGTCCATCGCCACCCGATCGATCGCCCACGGCTACCGGATCTACATCCCCTGCGACCCGAAGGGCGAGTGGACCGGCGTCGCACAGGCCCTCGGCGGCTACAGCATTGCCCTGGGCCCCGGCCTCCCAGGCCGGCTGAACCCACTGGATGCCCCGGCCCGGCCCGCATCCGTCAACGAGGACGACTGGGCGACCGAGGTCCGCAAGCGGCGTCTGCTGCTCCTGGCCGGCCTGGCGCGCACCGTCCTCAAGCGCGACCTGCTGCCGATGGAGCACACCGCCTTGGACGTCGCCCTCGACCTGGTCGTCGCCGAGGCCGCCGCCCGGGGCACAGTGCCGCTGCTTGGAGAGATCGCGCACGCCCTCGGCTCGCCCGAACGCCTCGACCGGGCCCTCGGCCACCAGGCCGGGCACCTCGGGTCGGCCGCCCAGGACCTCGCGCACGCCCTGCGCCGCCTGGTGCACGGCGACCTCAGCGGCATGTTCGACGCCCCCTCGACGGTGACGTTCGATCCGACCGCGCCGATGCTATCCATCGACCTCTCCCGCCTCGGCGGCTCGGGAGACGACACCGCCCTGGTCCTTGCGATGACCTGTGCGAGCGCGTGGATGGAGTCCGCCCTCGCCGACCCCGGCGGCGGCCGGCGCTGGGTGATCTACGACGAGGCGTGGCGGCTGATGAGGCACGTCGGCCTGCTCGAACGGATGCAGAGCCAGTGGAAGCTCTCCCGTGGTCTCGGCATCGCGAACTTGATGGTGATCCACCGGTTGTCGGATCTGCTCTCCGCGGGCGACGCCGGCTCGCGCGGCCGGGTGCTGGCCGAGGGCCTCCTGGCCGACTGCTCGACCCGCATCATCTACCGCCAGGAGCCCGACCAGCTCGCCGCCGCCGCGTCGCTGCTCGGCCTGACCGGCGTCGAGACCCAGGCGGTGTCCGCCCTGACCAAGGGCCGGGGCCTGTGGAAGGTCGCGGGCCGGTCTTTCATTACGCAGCACATCCTGCACCCGGCCGAACGCGAACTGTTCGACACCGACGCCCGCATGTCGGCATAGGGCCTGTCTGGAGGATCGATCATGTCTGCTTCTTCCAGTTCTCCCGGCCTGGCCGAAGATCAGCTGCCTGCGGCCACGGACCGTCTGGCGTGGCGGAGGCACATCCCGGCGCTGGCCTCCGCCGCCGCCGGTATCAGGGAGGCGTCCGACGCCTGGGACGCGGTCTCGGACTCCTTCTGCGACGGCGACGGCTGGCCCGTCGACGAGCAGGGATACGAGGACGGCAAGGTGAAACGCGACGCCGAGGCGTGGAAACACGTGGAGGTCTTCCTCGCCCACGGTCCCGAGGTCCTGGCCGGCGTCCGCACTGCCGCCCGTGGTGCCGACTACGTCGAGGGGCCGGCCAGCGAAGACCTCCGCCGGCTGCGCGGGATCGAGACCACCCTGGAACGGGCGGGCCAGCTCCAGCGCGAGTGGGACCAGATCATGGCCCTCATGGACGCCTCACTCCCCGGCTCCCGGAAGCTCTACGAGAGCCAGGCGGAGGAGGACCGCAACTCCGACGGCTGGCACTACGCCGACGAGTTGTCCATCCGCGGCCCGGCCCTCGTACGGGCCGCCGACTACCTGGTCGGCCGAGCGGACCGCGAACAGTCCTCGCGGACCGAACAGACACGCGTAGCCCTCGCCCGATCCGCCTCCGTGCAGCGCGGGGCACTGCCCGCTTCTCCCCCGGCGCCACCGACACCCGGCCCACCGGTGCCCGGGCGCTCCCGCTGACGCCCGTCCCGTCTCGGAGTACGCCACATGCCTCTCACCAGCAGAACCGTTCCGTTCCTCGCCCCCATCGTCATCGAGCCATCGGATGGATCAGCCGTGATGCCCATCTCCGCCGAAGAACCGCTTGCCGACGTCACCGTCGGCCGCCATCCCGACTACGGCATCGTCGCCGCGAACCCCAAGAACCTCGCCGCCAGCACCTGGATGCTGGAACGGCTCGACTTCCTCCCCGTTCTGGGTGAGCCGACCTTGTACGCCCTGACCGACCAGCAGCATGACGGGCAGGGCCGCGCCACCCGGGCCGTCGCGCTGCTGCGCAACGCCGGCTTCCGGGTCGACACGGACGCCGTGTTCAACTCCTCGCTGGGCCCCGGCGCGGGGCCCGGCCCGTACCGGGCTCGGTCCGTCGAGCCCGATGTCGCATTCGCCGAACATCCACGGCTCGGCATCGTCGCGGCCATCGACAGCCGCGCCTCCGGACTCACCGGACTCGCCCTGGTCGAACACGGCTGGCGGCACGATCACCGCCTGGACATCTACACACTGCCCGGCGCCAGCCGCGACGAGGCCCTGGGGAAGGTCGCCGACGCCACGCTGGCCCTGCACCGTTCCGGTGTCCAGGTTGCGGTGCAGCCCCGCCTCGCCCAGGACGTAGCGGCTCGCCACCGCCCCGCGCCCACCTCGTCCCGCGACCGTATCCAGGGCGCTGGCCGTAGTTCTCCGATCGTGGCCGCCGCGCTCACCGACAGCCCGGCGCTCGCCAATCTCCCGGGCAAGGCGCCAGCGTCGGCTCCCGCCACTTCCGTCGCGGCGGCCCGGCCGGTCGACCCGCGCATCGCGTTCACCCGCGACCGCTGACCCAACTCCCTTAAGGAATAGCTCCCATGGCCGTAAAGACCATCTGGCCGATCAACCACTCATGCGGCCACAAGGCCGACCGTGACCTGTCCAATCGACCGGCCGACCGCCGCGCGGGTTTCGCCGAGTGGCTCGCCAGCCAGGAGTGCAGCGACTGCTGGCGCGCCTCCAGGGAGAACAGCGAGCAGGACAAGGCCGCCTGGGTGAAGGCCAAACGTGCCGAAGAGCAGGCCGAGTCCGAAGCCTGGTCGCAGCAGTACCGGATGCCTCCGCTGGAGGGAACCGAGCGCGCCGTCCCCTGGGGTGTGCGCTGCCGCCACCAGATCCTGGCTGCCGCCTACACCGCCCTGGTCCTCGAAGGCGAAACCACCGAGACGGAGTGGGAGGAGGTTGAGGAGACCGCTCGCACCATCACCCGCGCCGGATGGTGGATCGACCAGCGCTCCTCCGAACCCGACGACCTCACCGAGCTGCTCCGGGCCGCCACTGACGCCGACCGGCCCATCGAGAACCCCCACTTCTAGCTGTCCCCTGCCCCGCTTCGGCGGGGCACCGGTGCCCTCCTCTCCCGCCCGGGCCAGGGGCCGGGTGAGCAGGGCCTCTATCAGGGATCCCCGGCCGGGCCAAATCCCGAATCCTGCGGATTCTCTCCCTGTTGGTCCCTCTCCCCGGCCCCCGTTTCTTCCTTCTCTTTCGAGGTAGACACCGTGATCGCCCACCTGCAGCGCACCAGCGACACCGCCAGCCTGCTCGCGTACCTGTACGGGCCGGCTGAAGGCGGTGTCCACGTCAATCCCCGGCTGATCGCGGGCGACGGTCACGGGGCGCCGATCGAGCTGCTCGCGGAGCCGGGCTCGCTCCCCTACCTGGCCCAGGCTCTCGACGCTCCGGTCGAGCGGCTCGGGGCCCGTGCTCCCGTCCGGCCGACGTGGGTCTGCTCGGTTCGTTCCGATCCTCACCTGCGGGACCTCACTGACGCGCAGTGGGCCGTCGTCGCCCGCCGGTTGGTGTCCGCCGTCGGGATCGCCCCGGAAGGCGATCCTGGTGCCTGCCGATGGATCGCCCTGCGCAACCAGCCCCGGCAGGTGCACGTCGTGGCCACCCTCGCTCGTGAGGACGGCGGCCTGCACCAGGGCTATCGCGACGCCTTCCGCCTCCAGACCGAGTGCCGTCGCATCGCGGCCGAGCTGGGGGACCTGCCCACCGCACCCCATCCGACTCCCCGTGCCCAGGAGACTGCTGTGCCTGCCCCTCTCATCACCATCTCCTCCGAGGCCAGCGGCAGTGTCGTGGCGAAGGGCGCCAATGATGATCTTTCCGCGTTGATCCTCAAGCACGCTGGTTTCCGGCAGATCGAGGACTGGCACGGCCGGCGCCACCGGCTTCCCACCACCACCCCGGTCGCCGACCAGGTCGCCATCGCCAGCCACGCAGCCGAGATGCTCCGTGCCGCCCGTTACGGCGTCGATCTCGCTCCTTCCCTGGACGTGGCCCGGATAAGTACTCCGGCGAATCCCCTTGGGCCCCATGCCGCCGGAGCCGCGCTCCTTCAGATCACGGACCGCATCAGGTCGACCGAGAACGGGGCAGACCTTCGGCAAGCGGTCGACCAGCTTCTTCACCCCGAGCACGGGGCCCTGGAACGTGTCCGGGAGGCGCTGGAGGCGGCGAGCGAGCACATCACCGACCTCGACGACGAGGCGTACGCGCTGGCTGACCGGTTCGGCTTCGCGGCGGAGTTTGTCAGCTCGGCGCAGTCGGAGCTCGTCGACTCGGAGGACGAGCTGCGTCGTGTCGGCAGGCCGTCCCGGTTCCAGGCCGAGACGCGGACACGGTCCTCGGATCTGCCTGCTGCCCAGAGCGCGGCGTTGGCCGTTTCGCCTGCGGCGGCCAAGGCCGAGGTCGTCTCGGTCTTCGGTATCGAGTTCATGGATGCCCGTGCGGCTGCGCGCCCGCCGCGAGCCTCCGCTCCTCGGCGGTGATCGGGTGATCTCCTCGTCCGCTTCATCCGCCGGCCTTGTCGCCTACGTGTTTCATGCGGCGTCACCGCCGGCAGCCCCGCCGCCCGCAACGGCTCTCGCCTCTCGCCTCTCGCCGACAGGCTGTCCCCGCCGGTGCTGCCGTGACTCCGCCGCCTTTGCCTTCCGGCACGAGACCCAGCGCCGTTCCTGCGGGTGGAGCTCGAGGCGACCCGGGCGATCCCGCCTCCTACAGCCTCGCGTCGCACGTCGTCGGCCCGGACCGGCGGCTCGCCTCCTCTGCCGCGAGCATGCTGGCCGACATGGGGTATCGCGTCTCGATCGCCCCGTCCTTGGCCGTCGGCTACGTCGGAGAGGCCGTCGATCCCCAGGCCCGACGGCTGGCCGCTGCCCACCAGGTCTCCCCCGTGGCCGCCCAGACCAACACCGGCACCAGCGCCCCGCCGTCCATCGCGCCACCCCCATCCGCGGCGCATCCCGCCCCCCGCTCGCGATGAAGCATTCCGTTCGATCCGCAAGGAGTAGGCCCGTGAGCTGCACGAGAGCCGAGCGCGCTCCGCCCCGCCCGCTCGCACCCCAAGGAACTTCCCGTGCCTTCCCCGCGCACCAGTGCGCCGTCGACCACCACCGGCTCCGACGCGCTCCTCTATCTCCTGTTCGGCGCCCTCGGAGCCGCCATGGCCTTCGGCTCCCTCGCCTGGCTGACCGGCAACCTCACCAACTCCCTCGTCGGAAGCGGTCCGTGGACCCCGTTCCGCGCCACTGACGCCCTGCTGCACCCCGAGGCGCTGTGGCCGGCCCTGACTTCCACCGCTCTGCTGGTCGGCGTCCGCGTCGTCCCCGGCCTGCTCACCCTGGCGCTGCTCACCACTGGCCTGGTGCTGTGGCTGCGCTGGCGCTCCGGTGCCAAGAACGGTCTCGCCCGCAAGAGCGACCTGACGCCGCTGCTGGACAAGGAGATCACCGCCAAGGCGAAGAGCCTGCGGCCGTCCCTGAGCGGCCGGGAGTGTAAAAGAGGTCGCTCCCGCCGACCGCGGCATCCTGCTCGGCACCCTTGATCCCGGTCGAGCCGATGTCCGTGCTTCCTGGGAGGACGTGATCGTCGCGATCATGGCCCCGCGAAGCGGGAAGACCTCCGGGCTGGCGATCCCCGCGATCCTCGCGGCTCCCGGCCCGGTCCTGCTCACCTCCAACAAGGCGGCGAACGACGCGTTCACCGCGACGGTGGACGCCCGTGCCGAGGTCGGCACGGTCTGGACCCTCGACCCCCAGCAGATCGCCCACCATCCGCGTGAGATGTGGTGGGACATCCTGGCCGACGCCCGCGACCTGGCAGGGGCGAAGCGGCTGGCCGGGCACTTCGTCGCGGCGAGCGTGGACGAGTCGAGTGGCTCCGACTTCTGGTCCACCGCCGCGTCCAACACGCTCGGCGCCCTGTTCCTGGCCGCCGCGAGCCACCGGCGGCCGATCACCGACGTGCTGGCCTGGCTCGCCTCCCCCGCCGACCGGACCCCGGTCGACCTGCTCACCGACGCCGGCCACGACGCCGTCGCCGCCCAGCTCCAGGGCACCGTCTCCGGCGCGACCGAAACCCGCGACGGCATCTACGAGACGGCGAGGCAGTACGCGAGCTGCCTGCTCGATCCGCAGGTGGCCGCCTGGGTCACCCCGAGCAAGGACCTCCCCGAGTTCAAGCCCCTTGCCTTCGCCACCTCCCGCGACACGCTGTACCTGCTGAGCAAGGACGGCGGCGGCAGCGCGTCGGCGATCATCGCGGCGGCGGCCGACGCCGTGATGCGCGCGGCCGTGGTCGTCGCCGAGCAATCCGGTGGACGGCTCGACCCGCCCGCCCTGTGCGTCCTCGACGAGGCGGCGAACGTGTGCCGCATCAGCGACCTCCCGGACCTGTACTCGCACTTGGGGAGCCGGGGTGTCATCCCGATGACGATCCTGCAGTCCTACCGGCAGGGCCAGCGATGCTGGGGCGAGGCCGGTATGGACGCCCTCTGGTCCGCCGCCACCGTCAAGATCGTCGGATCGGGCATCGACGACGCCGACTTCGCCGACCGCCTCAGCCGACAGGTCGGCGACCACGACGTCCAGACCGTCTCGGTCTCCACGAGCGAGAGCGGCAAGTCCACCTCGGTGAGCATGCGCACCGAGAGGATCCTGCCGCCCGACGCGATCCGCGCCCTGCCCAAGGGCAAGGTGCTGCTGCTGGCCACCGGTCTGCGCATCGCCATGCTCAGCATCCGGCCCTGGTACAAGGAGCCCTCCGCCAAGGTGGTCGGGCCGGCCTCCGCCCGCGCCACGAAGGCGATCACCGAGCGGGCCCTGGCGAAGACCGTCGGCCACGACGACTTCGGGCTGTCGGCATGAGCGCGCCCACGCCGCGTTCCGCGCGGCTCGCGCAGTCGCCGGCCGTCCTGCGCGAGGGCCGATGGTGGCTGGTCGCCGATGCCGGGTCGGTTCCCGTCGCCGATCCCGCATTCACCACCGTGCTGGACGGCTTCGCCGAGGCGGTGGCCGCCGCCGACCGGGCGGTCGCCGATCTGCGTGCCCGGCCGAGTGAGCCGTCCGCTTCCAACACGCGAGGTCGTCGATGAACCCGCTTCTGAAGGCCGAGCAGGCGGTCCTCGGCGCGGTGCTGCTCGACCCGGGCCAGCTCTCGCACCTGGAGTGGCTCGCGCCCGATCACTTCTACCGGCCGGTCCACCAGGCGCTGTTCGCCGCACTGAGCAATCTCCGAGGCGATGGCCACCCCGCGGTAGAGGGCGAGGGTCCGGTGCCGCTGTCGTGGGTGACCGACGCGGTCGCCGAGGCCGGCCTCCATGTCCGGGGATTGACCGCGTCGTACGCCCATCTCCTGGTCTCGGCCTGTCCGCGTCCGGCGCACGCTCCGGTGTACGGCCGCATGGTGCTGGAGGGCGCGATCCATCGCACTGTCGCCCAGCACGCGATCCGACTTCACCAGGAAGCTCGCGCGGGCGCTGTGCGAGGCGAGGTCGAGGGAGCGCTGCACCACACGGACGTCCTGACGGGGGTACTCACCGATCTCGCCCGGCGGTGGGGCACCGAACCGCGCCCTGTCGCGCCCGCGACATCGCAGGCCCCCGACCCGCCTGCTCTTCCGCCGGCTCAGGCCGATCGGGTTGCCGAGGACGAGGAGTTCCTTCTGTCCGTCCTCGTCGAGCGGCCGGGGGCCATGGGTGAGGTGGTGGACTGGCTGCGTCCCGGGGATTTCGCCGACCCGGTCCACGGGCAGCTCTACCGGTGCCTCGGGGCGCTGCACCACCGGGGCGAGCCCATCGACCGGATCACCCTGCTCTGGGAGGCCCAGCGGCGCGGCCTGCTGGCCGGCGGCACGCTGTCGGAAGACCGGTTCGCCGCTATCTGCGACGGCGTGGGGGCCGGTGACGCCGAGTGGCTCGGCAAGCAGGTAATGCGTTCCTCCCTCACTCGCACCGCAGCCGCCTCCGCCCGCGCCGTCCGCGCCCTAGCCGAGGACGAAGCCTTGGCCCCTGGGCGGCTCATCAACCACGCCCTGCACGCGCTCGGCCCGCTCGACGAGGTCCGCGCCCGTTGGCAAACCGCGACCGGCCGGCCGGCTTCACGGGCGCCAACGACCGCCGCTTCCGCAGGCGGGCCGCCGGCGGCGCGGGTGCACGCGGCCCTCACCCGCAGTACGCCGCGCCCCGCGCCGTCTCCACCGGGCCGGCTCGGCCCCAGGCCCACCCCGACCGCCGCACGCCCGCCCTCGCGCAACCACAGCTGACACACCCTTATCCACCGCTCGTCCTCACGTACAGGAGTTCCTCGTGACCACGAACCCTCTCGCCGATGCTCTGGCCATACGTGCCATGGCGTCGGCCTTCGATGCCCAGCGCGGCAAGCTCCCGGTCCCCGGCGACCCTCACCGCCTTCCCGGCAGCGTCGCCGTCGCCCAGCAGCTCTCCGAACTCGGCAAGCTGATCACCGAGCTGGGCGACGAGGTCCTGTTCCGCACCGCCAACAGGGACCACAGCTCCCGCACTTCCCTCGCCGTCTCCAGCTTCTCCGTCGCCGTACGACCCGCCGGTGAGGCGGCGGCCGCCCTCGGGGAAGTGGCCCAGCAGCTCGCGTTCCTGGAACGGACCGAGCACCTGCACGACCTACCCGACTCGCGGGATGCCTGGGAGGCGGCGGGGCGGGTGATCGACGAGGCGCTCGGGATGGCAAACACGGCCCTGCGGGAGGCAGCCGACTCCCTGCACGCCGCCTCGACGTCGGTCTCGCCGCCGTCGAGGCGGCTCCGGGCAGCCCTCGGCCGGACCACCACCCCCATGTACGAGGCCGTACCGGCTACCCCCGCAGTGCCGGCACCGGCGACGGCTGTCGCGCCCCGGACCGTACGAGGTCGGTAACATGCCCACCACCATCTCCCGCCCTCCGCTGATCGGGTCCCTCTGCTCCGGGTACGGCGGCCTCGACCTGGGGGTGCAGGCCGCTCTCGGCGGCGCGCTTGCCTGGCACGCGGAGGTCGATCCGAACGCCTCTCGCATCCTGACCCGCCACTGGCCCGGCGTCCCCAACCTGGGCGACATCACCACCGTCGACTGGTCCACCGTCCCCCGCGTGTGCGTCCTGACGGCCGGCTTCCCCTGTCAAAGACGTCTCGGTCGCCGGCCGCCGGGCCGGACTCAACTCCCAGACCCGATCGGGGCTGTGGCTGCACGTCGCCCGTGCGGTCGAGGCCCTCCGACCCTGCTTGGTAGTGATCGAGAATGTGCGCGGCCTCCTCACCTCCCCCGCCGGTTCCCCTGGCGACGTGGAACCCTGCCCGTGGTGTCTGGGAGACACCGCAGGTCAGCCTCCTCTGCGGGCACTCGGTGCCGTACTCGGATCCCTGGCCGATCTCCGGTACGACGCGAAATGGCTCGTGCTTCGCGCCTCTGACATCGGAGCCCCGCACCGGCGCGAGCGGACCTTCCTCACGGCCTGGCCCGCCGGAGACCCTGCTCAAGACGCCGACCAGCAACATCGGCAAGAACGGCGGCTCCCAGCACCCGGCCAAGAGGAAGAGCGGGGGCCACGGCCCGAACCTGGCCGACGAGGTCGAGTGGCTCCTGCTGCCGACCCCGAAGGCGTCGGACGGAATCAAGGGCTCACCCAACCAGCGGCACGGCAATGGGGACATGACCCTGCCCAGTGCGGCGGCATCGCTGTTGCCCACACCGAGGGCCAGCGACACGGGCACCCCGGGCCGTCGCCCCGGCAAGGGGTGGCGACCTCCCCTGTCGGCGGTGGTCCTGCCGCTGTGGGCGGAGCCGTCCCGGGAAGCCGAGGAGTCGAGCCGCGATGGGGACCGTACGCAGCCGCCATCACCCGATGGGAGACACTCACCCGCCCCGCGCCGGCGCCCACCGACGCGGCCGGTCGGCTCCGTGCCGACTTCGTCGAGTGGATGCAGGGCCTCGACGCCGGCTGGGTCACCGCCACTCCGGGACTCGGACGCCCGGCTCAGCTCACCGCGCTCGGCAACGGCGTCGTTCCCCAACAGGCCGCTCGGGCTCTGCAGTTGCTGGCACCTCCGTTCCCGCGCTGTCCGCGCTGCGCGGCCGGGTAGCGGCTCCCTACCGGGATTTCCCGGCCGGGCCAAACCACGGATTATCCGAATCCTGTCGGGCATGTCGCCGTCTCACAGATGGAGCACGCTCTCATGTCCGACACCAGCCCGACCGCCCCCGCCCCCGGCCCTGAGCCGTTCCGGGTCTCCGACGAGAACCTCGACGACCTCGCCAGCGCCCTCGCCAAGACCATCGCGGAGGTCAGGCGCCAAGGCGTCATCCTCGACCGCCTCGGCTCCGAGCCCGATCCCGTACCTCCTGCCGATCAGCAGACGGACGGCGCTGCGGGAGCCGGGGCGGCCGGCCCCGAGAAGGCCGACGGCCCCACCTCGGTGTTCATCCTCGCCCTGGGCGGCGAGGCGTACGCCGTCGAACTCGCCGCCCTCAGCAACTGGGTGAACCACCTCCTCCTGCCGGTGTACGGCCGGGAGATCAGCACGACGCGTCCGTGGTGCGCACAGTGGCACGAGCACCCGGAGGCCGTCGCCCGGCTGCACGCCCTCTGGCTCGCGTGGCAGCAGCTCACCGACACCGAAGCTGGCCTGGCCGGTCCGTCGACCTGGCACCGCGACCACCTGGACCAGGCCCTCGTACACCTCCGCGCCCCGGACGGTCCTTTCGCCGCGTGCACGACGAGCCCGACCCGCCCCAACCACCGGGTACTGACCACTCCCGCCCCCGCGCAGCCGGGGGTGACGGCATGAGCGACGGCTTCGACTTCGCCTTCGACTTCGATCTCGACGAACTCGCCCCCGCCGATGCCGCGTCCGAGGAGGCCGTGGAGAGGTTCTGGTCCGGCGACCTGACAGCGCTGTCCCAGCACCACACCACGCCCAACGGCTACCACAGCTTCGTCATCGCCCACGACCAGTCGGCCACGTGGGGAGTACCCGGCGCTCCTCAGGTGATGGCGATCGCCGTCGCCCGGGACCTGACCCGGTTCACGTACACCCTGGAGACGAGCCACCACGCCACGGTGTCCTTCGCCCAGAACTGGCTGGTCGAACGCGGCTGCCCGCCCGAGAAGATCGCCAAGGTCCGCGACGGCCTATTGAAGCCCGCCGACGACCTCACGGTGTGGGTCGAACGGCAGATCCGCGAGTCGGGCACCCGATACGAGGTCCTCGACAACCACACCTCGGACTCCGACCCGTGCGAGACGTGGACACTGACGCGCGACTCCCGCGCCAACGAGGCACCGATTCGGGTCTTTCACGAAGAGTGGGACCACGACGCCGGCACGTACACGATGCGCGAGGGCGCCTTCGCCGACGTCGGCGCCGCCCGCGCCTGGCTGGACGACCGCAGCGGTCCGCTGCCGGAACCGCCGGAGTACAGCGATCACAACGGCGCTGCCGTCCGGGCCCGCGTCGCCCGCATCGCCCTCGCCCGGTCGGCCGGGGTCTCCGCGACGCCGAAGGCCAGCATGGACGCCCCCCGTACGCCTCCGGCGGGACCGGTCCAGCGTCCGGTGCAGGGGAAGCTGCTGTGAGCCGCGCCCGCTTCGCCTTCGCCGCACACCCTGACGCCATCGCCGATCTTCGGGAACTTCCCGACCGTATCCGCGACTTGGCGCTGCTGGAACTGCAGAACCTTGTCCACGGAAGTGACGACTGCCTGCCGTTGAAGGGCCGCCTCGCCGGCTTCCACAAGGTCTACGTCGACCCCTCCGTCTCCTACCGGATGGTCATCCAGTTCCGCCCGGCCCCGCCGACCTCGAACCACAAGCGCGAGGTCTACCTCGTCGCCGCCGGAAGCCGGAAGGACTACGCGGTCTACCGCTCGGCGCACCTGCGCACCGCCCCTCAGCAGATCACCGAGACGCCCTCCGCCGCCGAGGCCCGCGTCCAGGCCGCTCGGTCCCGTTCCTCCCTCACCGCAAGCCGCCCTACGGCCGCCGCCCCGGTAGCTCCTCCCACAGTGGCTCACTCCACGGCCGGCACTTCCCGAAAGGTCCCCCAGCGATGACCACTGATCGTGCCCCGCTGTCCCGTACCGACCTGGCCGGCCTCCTCACCGGGGCCGCGCAGAGCGTCTCCGGAATCCTCGCCGCCGAGTACCCGACGGCCGCCAGCCGCTCCTACCTGCACCCCGTACTGGGCGCGCTGTCCGCCGGCCCGCACGTGGTGGGCGAACTGACCGACCGGCTCGAAGAGTTCATGGCTGCCGAGCGGCGTCCCGCCAGGCCGGCGGGTCTGTTCACCCTGGCCTCCTACGCCTCCGCGCTGGGCTGGCTCACCGAGTCCCTCGCCGAGCTGACCACCGCCGTCGACCAGATCTGCACACGCGTCGGCATCCCCACGGAACCTCGAAATCTGGACTTCTCCGCGACCGAGGACGCCGAGGAGGAAGACGGGTTCGACTTCGCCCTCAGCGCGCTGGAGCTGACGGCGATCCGCACCGCCGCCCAGGCCGCAGGGCTCCCGCCGGGCGACTACGTCGACGTGCTCTCCCAGTCGCTGCTCGCGGCCTCCCGGATCACCGACGCCTGCATGGAAATCTCCAGCGGCATGATCGAAGACGCCGCGTACGTCCTCGACGAGGCGGCCGACCAGATCTGGACCGGCGGCGAACCAGGAGGACTGCCCACTCTGGTCCGTTCACTGCTCGCCCGGATGGAGGCGGCCGAATGAACCAGCCCCACGTCCCCGCCCGGCCCGTCTTCCCCATCAACTCGTTCGACGCCCAGCGCATCGAGGACGCGTTCGCCCTGATGGGACCGAAGTGGACCACTTGGTCCGTGATGGCCTTGGCCCAGGAGGGCCGCCCCATGCGAATACGGGACATCGCCGCCAAGCTCCCCTTCGTCAGCGAGCAGGTGCTCGGCTTGCGGCTGGCCGCCACGCAAACCGGCGGGCTGGTCACCCGAACCGACACCCGCCACGGAGCGCCATACCGGCTCAGTGCCCTCGGCGAGTCCCTGACGCACGTGCACCGCACGCTGGCCGACTGGTCCCGGATCTACCTGGCGCCCGACGCGACGGCCGAAGCCGAACGCGTCGAGGACGCTGTAGGGCGTCTACGACCACGGCATTCCACTGCCCTGATCCAAGTCCTTGCCGACGGCGGCCCGATGCGGTTCGGCCACATCGCCGAGGGCATCGGCCGGGCCGACGCCTTCACCCGGCAGCGCCTCCTCCGGCTCCAGGCCGACGGCCTGGTCACCCGCACGGGACCGCAACACGGCGCCCCCTACACGCTGACCGATGCCGGCCAGGAGCTGGGCCCCGTCTACGCGACCGTCGAGCGCTGGAGCGCCCCCTTGGTCCACCCGGTGGACCCCGTCGCCCCCTGTCCACGTCGCGACGACCCAGCGGACCCACTCCGCTGTCCCGTTGGGGTCGGACGGCGCCCGAACCGCAGCAGCCCTGCGCCGGAGCGCTGCCGTACCGAGCGCCCTGTTCAGCCACGGCTCCCAGCCGCAACCGCGGGTGCCGACTGCCGTAACCACTCAGTCGGCCCCGGGACGGGGCAGGTGATCCGGGTGGCGCTGAGAACCAGAGGCACCCCGCCATCGCGACGGCGTCCGCGTGCGCCCCGGCCTTTCACCGCGCTGCGGACGCGGGCGCGTTCCCCTCCTCCCACACGCGCCTGGAGCTTCGACCATGTCCGCCCTTCCCGACCCGTCCCGCCACGAAGAGGTACTGGTCAGCCCCAAGTATCTCGCCGGCTCCAACGGGACCGGAGACGCCGGCTTCGCCCCCGTGGTCCACTGGCCACACCACTACCTCGACGACGGGCCCCTGCCAGCTCCTCGTCACCTCTCCCGACCAGCGGATCCGGATCGGCTGGTTCGGCGACGACTTCGAGCTGTGGAGGATCACCGCGGCCGAGGACGCCGTCGCCACGCCCCGCTGGACGGCGACCTTCAACCACATCACCCCGGCCGAGATCGTCGCCGGCCTCACCACCGCCCTGGCCCAGGACTACGCCGCATCCGACCCGTACGAGAACAACGGACGCTTCCTGGCGGACCCGTCGTTGTGCTGGGCCGATGCCGTCCAGCCGCTGCTCGATGCCGGCTGGCGCCGAGGGGCAGCCAAGTACGGAACCGTCGAGATCACCGCTCCCGACGGGCTGGCAGGTGTCGAGATCGACACTCTTCGCGGCGGACGGGACGCCGAGACCGTCATGCTGTGGGCCGGTCCCCGGGGCTGGGGTACGCGGGCGGAGGTGGTGTTCACGGCCCGCACCCCGTCCCATCTGATCGCCGAGACGGCGGCCGTCATGGCCAGTCCGGCCCCGGTGGTCCGTGAACGGCACATGATCCACCGCGAGATGGAGCCTCTCGTCACGCTGACCCCCGGTCGGCCCGGCCGCCGATCTCCGGGTCTCTCGCTCTCCGACTCCGCTCGACGTACGCCGCACCGCTGTCACCGAGGCCGTACGCCGTGCCTCGCGCGCTCCGCGGACAGCAGCCGACCTGCGCGTGATGGCGGCCCAGAGCCGCACCACGTCCTCGGCGCAGAAGCGGTCGAGCACCCTCGCGCCCGCAGCGACAGCCCGGCCGTCGGCCGCTGCGTCGGCTCCCCGGCACGGCCGCTGACCCACCGCCCGGACCTTCCCGGACGCCCTCCGCCCCTCCGGACAACAGGAGTTCCTTCATGCCCGACACCACCGCGCTCGACCAGGCCACTTCCATGATCGAGGAGGCCTGGGGTCAGCCCATCGAGGTCCTGGAAGTCCTCGCGGTCCGTCGCCCCTGCGACGACCCGCTCCTGCGCTCGGCCATGCACATCCGTACGGCCCTGGCCATCACCGACAACGCGGTGTCCGTCCACCAGGACCGTCTGCACGCAATGACCCGGCCCAGGTACGTGCCGGCGTTCTACGAGCTGGACCGGCTCTCCAGCTCGGCGGCCGACCTTCGCGTCGCGCTCGCGGAGAGCGGTGCGTACGTGCAGGCGATCCGGCGTGTGGTCGAAGCGCGCGAAGCCGCCTCGACCACGGACCGGGGGCCGGCGGCGAACCTGTCCCGGGCCGCTGTCGCCCGCTCGGGGCTCGCTTCACATGCCCCGGGCCAGGTTGTTCCTGCGGCTGTCGTCGGGCTGGCGGCACCCTCACCAGGGCCGCGCCGCTGAACGGTCAGGCAAGGTCTTCGTCATGGTGGGCGTCCTCGGCGCGGGCACCCACCACGCGGGCCAGCTCCTCCACTGTCAGCTCGACGTGCCGTCCTTCCGCGACCCGGTGCTCCACCAGCGCTTCCTCGTCCGCCCACCTGTCGGACTGCGCGCCGACGCCCCACGGGCCGTCGGCGACCATAGCGATGTCACCCACGGTCCATGGCCGCCCAGCGGCGCGGATCTTGCGCTCCAGCCCGGCCCTATCCCAATGTCTGCCCGGCTTCGTCAACTCTGCTCCCCCTTCGGCCCCGTACAGCCCGCCGCCGTAACTCGGTTACGACAACCCCGGACGTCGGTCCATTCCCGCGCCGACGGCCTCCTGGGCGCCTGGCCGTGGCCAGTTCGCCCACGGCAGACGGGTCATCCCCGGAAACGACTACGGACTTCGGCACCCCCCATGTCAACGTACGGGTGTCGGGAAAACCGCAGGTCAACGAAGGGATCGTCCAACCATGAACGCCTCCGCCACCCTCCTGCCCGCCGTCCTCCGCCCCGCCTCCGAAGACCGCCACTGGCTCTCCTCGGACCACTGCGCCACCCCGGTGCTCGAACTCCTCCACGCCCTCGACTGGACGGTCGTCGACACCCCGGAGGCCAACGTCCACGCGACGAGCCCAGACGGCCGTGTCTACGTCGGCTGGCTTCCCGAGGACCCCGCTGCTTGGACGCTGGGCATCGTCTGGCGGGTCCAGGTGCAGCCCGCCGAAGGCGGCGCGTGGGTCCGAGGCGGTGGCCGGATTCGTCGCCGCCCTCGTCGCCCACTCCTCTCGCTGAATCGGTAAGCGGAGCGGCCC
Source organism: Streptomyces sp. NPDC004788 (assembly GCF_053601115.1). NCBI lineage: Bacteria > Bacillati > Actinomycetota > Actinomycetes > Kitasatosporales > Streptomycetaceae > Streptomyces > Streptomyces sp. NPDC004788. The sequence goes on along the minus strand of NZ_JBSGBF010000059.1, from coordinate 8,851 downwards.
CACTGGCCCGTCTCGCCCACCCGCACCTGTTCGGGACCGCGCCGCTCCGGGCCGAGCGGCCCCGTCCCCTCTCACTGGCCCAGCAGGAGGCTCCGATCGCACGCATGCTCCTGGCCACCCGTCCTGGCTACCGCCGTAAGTGCGCCTTCGCTCGCCGCTGCACCTGCTACTACCTGCCCGGTCAGTACGGCCGCCGCGCCAAGCCCCTTCGCCGACGTGCCGCCCGCCGAGCCGAACGACGTCAGTGGCAACGCGACCTCTCCGAATGACCGAGCGCCCTGACGTCCGCCGCCCCGGCCGTCCGGGGCTCCTACCCCAACACGAGGAACTCACCGTGCTTTTCCACGCCCCGCTCACCAACCACCACGCCGACGGCACCCTCTGCCCGGCGGACCACAAGCACACCAGCTCCGGCAAGCCGCTCCACCCTTACTGCCCGGGGCGCTCATACACCCAGGCCGTCTGCTCGTGCGGCGGCTGGGAGATGTAGCAACGCGGCAAGGGCTACGTCAACGAGTGCCGCAAACGGCACCTCGCCGGCCACGCCCAGGGGCCGAAGGTCCTCCGGGACCTGCTCCGCCTCGACGCTCCCTGACTCGCCGCCCCCGCCCGCCCGTACCGCCTTCGGAGGCTTCCTTGCCCCAGTACCTGACCGTCGGCCACCTGCTCCGGCAGCTCCAGGACCTCGACCTCGACCTGCCGATCCGCCTCGCCGTCAACCCCGACTTCCCCTTCACCCACTACCTGGGGAGCGAGGTCATCGTCCAGGACGGCAAGGCGTTCATCCCCGACGACGGCCAAGAGGACTACCTCCCCACGTCGGTACGCGACGCCCTCACCTGGTCCTGACCGCTTCCCCCGCTCTCCGGAGGCTCTCATCTCGTCGCACATACTCCCGCTGCACGGCCTCGCCCCACATCCCATGCCGGACGGCGCGCGTGGCGCGCTGGTCCAGAGCGTCTCCACCCGCCACGACGGCCCACTCGACGTAACGTGGCTCGCCGCCGGAACCCCGAAGCTCCCCCTCGGCCGCATTCGCCTCCACTGGGAGCCCGCCTCTCGCTCCGGTTGGAACGTCACCGCCCACCTGGGCCTGGCCACCACTGAGGTGCACCTCGCCTCCTGGCCCGCCGCCCCGGACGACTGGCCGCGACTGGTCCGCCCGACCCTGCACGAGGTGACCGGCCTCTGCGCCGCCCTCGCGTTCGCGACCGACGCCCTCGACCTCTCGAACCGCCTGGCCAGAATCTGACCGAGAACCGCGGAAGGCTGCCCCTCGCCCATCAGGCAGGGGCGGCCTTGCCGCACGCCCGGCCGCAGGTGCGTACCCTCATCCCCGACGAACGAGGAGGACACCTTGGCCGGCTAGCTGCTCCGGGGATACCCGGAGGTCGCCGCCCACTTGGGCATCAGTGTCCAGGTCCCCCGCGGCCCACAAGAGCCGGGGCAGCCTACCCGCTCCCGACGGCACCAGTGTGTCGGACCGCCCCCGCTGGAAGCCGGACACGTTCCAGGGCTCGAAGCCAATCGGCCGAGGGTTCCGTAGCGATCCGCACGGAGGGTCGACTCCCACGCCCTCATCGGTGCCCGTGGGCTCGGGAGCATCAGGAACCTCTGGTACAAGTGTCATCTTCTCCATCGGTCCGCGTCGATCGGTAGCTCCCTTCGCGGTGGTTCCGTGGGCGCCGAGGCTGCGGATGGATCAAACTCCACCCACCCCCGTTTCTGATGGGCGATGACCAACCCCGTCCTAAGCTCATCAACGGCTGGTCAACCACCCCCACAAGAGGCCCGCCAACGTCCTCAGCACGGCACTGGCCATCCACCGCACAACGACCGTGGCCACCCGCCGCCGCAATCTAGGCGTGTGCCACACATATCGCGCTTTTCGACAGAGATTCCGCATTGCCTGTCCTATCCGTTGTTCGGCCAACCAAGCGATCGGCGCACACGCCACCTGACCGGTTCGGATGGGCGTTCGGCGACATGCAACTCCCCCGAACTGCGGGGAAGTGGTGGTCAGACGGCCAAGGAATAGGGTTCGGAGAAGGTTCGGAACGAACGAGGAGTGGCAAGATGGACGTCCCGGCAGCTGCCTCGCGCCTGGCCGAGGAACTGAGGGCAAGCCGGCAAGCATCTGGGCTCACGTTCGGTCAGATCATCCAGCGTGGCAAGCAACAGTCTCCTCCCGTTGCCCTGACCAAGAGCACTCTCAGCGCGTGGTTCAACGCTCAGAGCGTTCCGCGGGGCGGGCGGCCTTTTACTTTCCTGACCGAACTCCTGGATAGCCGCGCCACTCCGAGGCCCGGGCCACGGTCCCGCTCCCGGTGGGAAGATCTGCGTCGAGCGGCCGAGCAGAGCAGGACCACTGCTTCCCGCGACACTGCGACATCAGGCCCCAGCGCCCAGCAGCAACAGAGCGATAGCACCCGCAACCCAGGGCCGCTGCGTATCGGTCTAGTCCCCGACGCAATCGATGTGCTCGTCGAGCGGGCACATCGCGAGACCTTGGCACGTGCCCTGGACGGCTCCGAAGACGATAAGGCCGCGAATGCAGCCGTCAGGGGGCGCGTGATCACGGGAACCGGGGGTGTCGGCAAGACCTCCCTGGCGGCCGAATACTGCTGCCGCGCCACCGACGGGGTAGATCTTGGAGCGGACGTGATGTTGTGGGTGACGGCAAACACCATTCCTGCCGTGACCGGCGCCTACGCTCAGGCAGCCCGCGAGCTTAGGCTGGTACCCAGTGGCGAGACCACCACGTCTGCCGCTGAGCAGTTCCTCAACTGGCTCCGTGTCACCGATCGCAATTGGATCATCGTCCTCGACGACGTGCAGTCCGCTGGCGCACTGGAGGGACTGTGGCCGCCTCGACACACGGCCGGTCGCGGCAGGGTCATCATCACCACGCGCAGCCGCGAGCCAGATCTCGCCACGGCAAGTGGCCATTCTTTCCTACCTGTTGGCGTCTTCACTCCTGACGAGTCCCTCAGCCACCTGCGCAACACACTACAGCGAGCCATGCCCGGCGACGCCGATGTGGACGTGGAGCTGGCGGGACTCGCCCATGACCTCGGCCACCTTCCATTGGCGCTGTCGCGAGCGGCCGCATACCTCGACTACAACACCTCGTGCAGCATCGCTCGCTACCGGCGCCTGCTCGCGGACCGCCGGCTTACCCTCCAACGACTGGTCCCTGCCGTGCGCGGCAATGCTGCAGCAAGCTCACTGGCAGCGCTGTGGGATATTTCCGTCGACCAGGCCGACCATCACACTGGCATGCTGGCCCGGCCGATGCTGGAATTGGCTGCCGTCCTCGACGGGACAACCGGCATTCCTGCCCCGCTGTTCACCAGCGAGGCCGCCCGCGCTTGGCTAACCGAGCGCAGCGGAACAGAGCGGCCCGTCGACGAGTTCGATGCCGACCACACCCTAGCGACACTGGATCGGCTTCACCTTCTCGATCACACCCCCGGCGAGGCCTGTGATGACGCATGGCTGGTCCGTGTGCACCAGCTCATCCAGCGTGCTGTGCGCGAACAGCAACTGCCTGGTTCATCACCCGACGTTCGGACACAGCGCAGGAACGCCGTCCTGCCGGCAGCTGCACACGCCTTGCTTGATATCTGGCCCGACACTGGGCACGACCAGGGCCACGCACAGCGGCTGCGAGCCAACGCACGCTCACTTGCCGCCCACGATCAGGACGGCGAGAGCCACCCTCTATGGCTGGACGACACCGCCTACATCCTCCTGTTTAAGCTGGGTACAAGCGGAGGTGAATCTGGCGACGTGTCAGGGGCTCGTGCCTATTTCGACGCGCTCTGTTCCCTTGCCCGCCACCATCTTGGAGCCGACCACCCACACTCTCTTGCCGCCCGCGCCGAGCTGTCCCGCTGGCAAAGCCGAGCCGGAGATCACGTCGGAGCGGTCCAGACCCTGCAGAGTCTTGAGTCGGACCACATCCGGTTGTTCGGCTACGAAGCCTCCGAGACACTCGTGACTCGTCACAACCTTGCAGTCGAACGGGGAGAGACGGGCGACACACATGGCACCATCGCCGCCCTCGCTGAGATTCTGGCTGTCCGACAACGCAACGGAGCAGACCGTGGGTCAATACTCTCCACCATCCACAACCTTTCCTATTGGAAGGGTGTTGCGGGTGATGCAGTAGGGGCCGCTGCCGCCTACCGCGATCTGATCCCCCTTATGGAGGAAGAGTTCGGCCCCGACGCCGATGGCACCCTGACCGCCCGCCACAATCTGGCCCGGTGGCAGGGTGAGTCGGGCAACGCTGCTCAGGCCGTCAGCTTGCTGGAAGCGCTACTACCCGACCAGACACGAACTCTCGGACGCCGACACCTGCGCGTACTGACCACCAGGCAAAGCCTCGCCCGATGGCAAGGAGCTGCGGGCGAAACAGATAAAGCGGTTGCTGGTTATCAGGCGCTGATCGCCGACATGGACGAAATCCTGGGGCCAGACCATCCGGAGCTGCTCGCCTCCCGCCATAACCTCGCCCATTTGCAGTCAAGAATCGATCCGGCCACCGCAGCCGAAAGCTTCGCCTCCATCACTGCCGACAGAACCCGAGTCCTCGGTCCTAGCCACCGTGACACACTCAACTCACGACACAGCCATGCCCTGTGCTTGGGCTGGGCAGGAAAGCCTCACGAGGCAGTTCAAGCGTTGGAGGACGTCCTCCACGATCAGCAACACCGTCTCACGGCAGAAGACGTGCAGCTTCTCAACACCCGTTACAGTCTCGCTGTCATGCGTGGGCGTGCAGGAGCACCCGAGGCAGCCATCGCCGCCTTGCAAGAGCTCCTCCTCGATCAGGAACGCGCCCTTGGTCCGAGCCACCTCCAGACCCTGGAGACCTTCGATGCCCTCGGCCACTGGCAGGGCGCCTTGGGCAACGCGCCGGCGGCAAGCGACACCTACCATGCCCTACTCACCCACATAGAACGCCACCTCGGTCCTGATCACGTCGCCACACTGTCAGTACTGGACAAACTCGCCATGTGGCGCGGACGCGCTGGCCACCCCAGGGAAGCAGTCCGCATACTCACCCGGATGCTCACCGATATACAACGCCTCGTTGACCCTGCCCACCCCGACGTATCCGTAATCGCCAACAACATCGCCTACTGGCGGACTCAGGCCGCCAATGCGGGACATCAGCACGGAGACTGAGGGCCACATGTGGGCGCTCACGAAATTCCCCAGGCAGAAGTTCACGGTCTTCCTCAGGGGGATCCCGGAGTCCGTGTCATGGCACCATCGCCTGGAGGTGGAACGTGATGCCCGCCCCTGCATCCTGCCTCGGCTGAACGCGTTGATAGAACCCCGCCATGACGTACCGATTCACTGCGCGTGTCGCCACGACCGAGATCGACCATGACGGGTACTTCACTGAGGCAGCTCTGGCCGAGGGCGGGGACGGAAGCGGCTTCATCTTGATGTTCACGGCAGGTGAGGAAGACCCGGATGGGCAGGAGGTCGCTCTGGGCATGGACACGCACTGCCTGGTCACTGCAGGGCAGGGGACCGCGTACGGCTGTGTACGCGAAGCGGTTCTGACAGGCAACGTCCTGCGCATCTCGCTCCACCCCGAAGCGCTGGCGGACCTGCGGTTGAGCGACGGCGAGATCGAGGCCGTCATCGAAGCCCCAGCCGAGGAAGTCCTGCGGTTCCGCGATGTCCTCGCCAAGGTGCTCGCCTACGGACGTGCCGACGCGCGGCCCACTCGTGTAACGGTCTGAGCCGGCCACCGGATCTGGTCCGGCGGGGTGGGGAATTACGTGAAGCCGAACGCACGGCTCGTGGGGAATTGCGTGACCGTCGACACCACAACCACGGATCCAACAGCCGGGGGGAGTTTCCCCGTCAGTGTGGCTGTCGGCGTTCAGGGTCGGCCAGACTTTCATGTAGTCGCGTGTCTCTGGGCAGGTGCCGTACCGCAGGTTCCGGCGCATGCCAGGCCCCCGTCGGCGTCTGATGCTTTGGTCGTCTACTCCAAGTAGCTCCCTGCGAAGGGGCCGTCGAAGCCGAGCACGGCGAGGCCCTGCTCGACGGTGGGGTAGGTCGTGCCGTACGGGCTGGCGATCAGGGCTTCGAAGTCGGCGCGACTGATCTCGGGTTCGAGCCACTGGTTGCTGCACCGGCAGCGGATCCAGACGTTGCGGCCGTGGTTGATGAGCAGCCAGTCGCGTCGGGCCCGGCAGGCCGAGCACGTCACGGGGATGCCGCCGAGGGCGAGTTCGTGTGGGTGGCTGACGCAGCGTGTCGCGCCGGGGCCGTCGGCCAGCTGCGTCTCGTACTGGAGTTGTAGCAGGGGGTCGGTGCCGGTGGGAAGGACGGGCAGCGTGGGTGCCGGCTCCGTGGTGCGGTCGATGGTTCTGAGCACGAGCGTCATCTCCCGGTCGAGTGCTTCCTGTTTTCATCCGTAACAGCCAGTGGAACCGGCTGTCCATGCATTTCGTGGAGTCCGGTGGGTCGGTGGCCGGCCTTCCGGAGGTGCTGATCAGCGGCGCGGTGGGCGGCTGTGCGGGTCAGTGCCGGCAGGGCGCGGCGCCACCGTGGGTGCGTTCCGTTCACTGGTGTGGTTGGCCGCGGTCTTGGTCGGGCGGGTGCCAGCCTGTGGGCGACGGGGCGCTTCGCCCGGGTGGGCGGGGAGCTGGGCGAGGCGGCGCAGGCGCCAGACCAGGACGTCGTTCACGTCCGCGGCGGTGTCGAGTTCGCGCATGTCGATGGCCTGCTGCAGGAGGGCCTCGGGGTCGTGGCCTGCCTGCTCGGCCTGGGCGAGGGTGGCGACCAGGGCGTCTGTCTTCGTCGACGTGCCATCTGCTCGTACGCCCTGCTCTGGCAGAGCAGCGCGGACGGTGGCCTCGTGCGTCCGGCGTTGGGCCTCGGGGAGGGCACGGCCTTGGTCGTGCAGCACCCGCATCGGCGTGGCGGCGGCCTGACGGTAGGCGGCGCGCAGGTGCTCGGCGGCTTGTCGGGAGGCGTGGGCCTGCTGGGCGTGACCGCGGGCGGAGTGCCAGCGGGCGGCGGCGAGGGTGACCAGGACCAGGGTGGAGAGGAGCATGGCGGTGGTGCCGCCGTCTTCGCCCCGGCCGAGTGCGCCGCCGGCCTGGACGATGCCCCGGGCGGCCGTGCGGAGAGCCCGGGTGTCGGCGCGCTGTGCGCGGACGTGGCTGCGGGTTGCCCGCTCGAAGGCTCGGGCCGCGGCAGCCAGTTCGGCGCGGGTGGCGGCTGGGGAGGTCTGGGCGACCGCGTCCAGGAGTTCTCCGACGCCGACGAGCTGGGCGGCGGCCTCATCGTCGTCGCCGTCGAGCAGGACGGCGGCACGCTCGGCGATCCCGGTGGCACTCCGTCGTTCTCGGGCGGGCGGGGACCAGTCCGCGCGGCCGCCGGCGGACGAAGGTGATACCCGCTCGGCGGTACCGTCGGCAAGCCGGAGGCGGATCTTCGGAAGGGACAGGTCGGGAGCCAGCTCGGATCCGGGATACCAGACCGGTTCGCCGTGGCGGTTGCGGTCGCCGGGCAGGGCCACGTTGTAGCCGAGCGCGTCACCGGACGGGGCGTGGCGCACTTTCACGCGCAGGCCCGCCTCGCGGAGCCGGGTGAAGAACTCATTCTCGTCGTCCGCTCCCGCGACGGCCTGGCGGACGGCTTCGCGGAGCGTCTCGCGGGCGGTCTCGGGTCGGCCGGTGCGTTCGGCCTTGAACTTCTCGGCGCTGGTGGGGTTCTTCGCTGCGGTGCCGTCGCCGGCGTTGAGGCGGCGCAGGCCCATCTCCTTCTCGATGCGCCGGCATTCGTCCTGGGCCTTGTTGAAGTCGTAGTTGAGGCGGGGATTGCGCAGGTCACCGCGGACCAGGGTGGCGACGATGTGGATGTGGTCTTCCGCGTGGCGGACGGCGATCCACCGGCAGCCGTCGGGATCACCGCCCGGGGCGATGCCGGTGGCGTGGACGATGCGCTGGGCGACGGCGTTCCACTCCTCGTCGGAGAGCCGCCGGTCGCCGGGCGCGGTCCGGACCGAGCAGTGCCACACGTGTTTGGCGGGCGCACGGTCGCCGGCCTGCTTGACCCGGAGGTCGAGGGCGGCGGTGAGGCGGGCGAGGGTGACGTGCGGGTCGGTGTCGCGGCCGGGGTCGGGGGCGAAGCCGTCCCAGGAGCCGACGAGGTGCGCGTCGGTGTGTTCCTCGCGCCTGCCGGGACCGTAGAGGTAGACGAGGAGTCCGTGGGTGCGGGAGCCGCGTCCGATGTCGGGAACCATCACAGCCGCCTGTTCACCAGGTCGTTCGCTGCGTCGTCGAGGCGACCGAGGGACCGGGTCAGAAAGCTCAGTGCGTGGTCGAGTTCGCCGGGGCGGGGCTGTCCGCCGGCGTTGTGGACGTAGGCGATCTGGTTGATGTTGTTGCCGATCCGGGCCAGGGCGGTACGCAGGGCGGCGAGTTCGTCGATGGCCGTGTCGAGTCGTTCGTTGGTGTGCAGGGCGGTCGAACCGCGGGCGGCTGCGAGGCTGGCGGCGGCGATGAATCGGGCGACGGTGACGCCGCGCTGCGCGGCGGCCGCGACGATCTCGGCTTTCTCGGTGTCGGAGAGGCGGGTGGTCGTCTTGCGGGTGCGCTCGCTCGGGTTGCGGGTGCGGCGGCGCGGCTTGCGGTCGGGGAAGGCGGGCGTGCTCGGGCTCGGCTGCTCGCGGTCGGTGGGGTCGTCTGCTTCTCCCCCGGTGACCGGCGCCCCCTGGTGCCGGTTGCCCGGCTGGTTCCCGAGTGCCCTCGCTCGGGGACCACCCGGGCTTGCCCCGCCCGCGGGGGCGGGGGCGAGTGGGTGGGTCGGG
>NZ_JBSGBF010000058.1:0-50967 GCF_053601115.1 Streptomyces sp. NPDC004788 | reverse complement strand
ACGGCCGAACTGGCCGTGGTCCTCGTCGACGCCCGCAACGGCGTCGTCGAGCAGACCCGCCGCCACGCCGCCGTCGCCGCCCTCCTCCGCGTCCCCCACGTCGTCCTCGCCGTCAACAAGATGGACCTGGTCGACTACCAGGAGTCCGTCTTCGCCGCCATCGCCGAGGAGTTCACCACCTACGCCTCCGAACTCGGCGTCCCGGAGATCACCGCCATTCCGATCTCCGCGCTCCTCGGCGACAACGTGGTCGAGCCGTCCACCAACATGGACTGGTACGCGGGCCCGACCGTCCTGGAGCACCTGGAGACCGTCGAGATCAGCCACGACGTCGCCGGCCGGCCCGCCCGCTTCCCCGTGCAGTACGTGATCCGCCCGCAGACCGCCGAGCACCCCGACTACCGGGGCTACGCGGGCCAGATCGCCGCCGGGATCCTCCACGTCGGCCAGGAGGTGACCGTACTGCCGTCGGGCCGGACGTCGACGATCACCGCGATCGACCTGCTCGGCACCCGCGTGGCGACGGCCTGGGCACCGCAGTCGGTCACGCTGCTCCTCGCCGACGACATCGACATCTCCCGCGGAGAACTGATCGTCCCGGCCGACGCCGTGCCCGGCAGCAGCCAGGACGTCGAGGCGACCGTCTGTCATGTGGCGGACCAGCCGCTCACCGTGGGCCAGCGGGTGCTGCTCAAGCACACCACCCGCACGGTCAAGGCGATCGTCAAGGACATCCCGTCCCGGCTGACCCTGGACGACCTCTCCCAGCACCCGAACCCCGAGCGGCTCGTCGCCAACGACATCGGCCGGGTCACGGTGCGCACCGCCGAACCGCTCGCGCTGGACTCGTACGCGGACTCGCGCCGTACCGGCTCGTTCCTGCTGATCGACCCGGCCGACGGCACCACGCTCGCCGCCGGCATGGCGGGCGAGTCCTTCTGATCCCGGCCTGATCACGGCCTCATTCCGGCCTGATCCCGAGCTGGTCCTGACCGGATCCCGACTGATCCCGATGTACGCGCCCTCGGACCGGGCGGCGAGCAACGAGCTGAAGGAGTGTGTGTGTCCAGGATCTTCGGGGCGTTCGGCGCACCGAACAGCGCGGTGGAACTGAACGCGGTCGCCGGGCGGCAACTGCACGGCGGCCGCGACGGCACCAGCGTGCTGCGCGGCGACACATGGTCCCTCGGCTGCAACAGACTCGCCGTCCTGGATCCGCGCGGCGGGGCCCAGCCCTACCGCTGTCCGCGGCTGCCGGGCATCGCGGTGGTCTTCGACGGCGAGATCTACAACCACCACCGGCTGCGCCGCCGGCTGCGGGCCCGTGGGCACGTCTTCACCGACATCTGCGACGGGTCCGTCCTGCCGGCGCTGTACGCCGAGCACGGCACGCGCTTCGCCGAGCACCTGGAAGGCATGTTCGCCATCGCCGTGATCGACCTGCGCCGACGGCCGCGCCTCGTGCTCGCGACCGACGACCACGGCATGAAGACGCTCTACCACCACACCGCTCCCGACGGCGCGGTGCGCTTCGCCTCCGAGCTGCCCGGTCTGCTCGCCTTCGGCCAGGTGCCCGCGGTGGAACGGGCCGCCGCCCTGGACGAGTACCTGTCCGTGGGCACCTGCGCCGACGACCGCACGGCCCTGGAGGGCATCAGGACCCTGCCGCCCGGCACCACGGCCGTCGCGAACGGATTCGACGGGCTGCGCCTGCACCGCCGTACGATCCCGGCAACCGCCCCGGCAGCGGCCCCGACCCCTGCCCCGGCCACCGCGCCGGTCCCGGACGGGGCGGCGGACCTCGGCGACATCCTGCGCGGGGAGATGGCCCGGCTCACCCGCGCCGACGTGCCCGTGTGCGGCGTGGTGACGGAAGGCGCGGACTCCCATCTCGTCAACGCCATGGCGACGCGCCAGCTCAGGGAGGTGGACGGCAGCCCGCTGCACAGCTTCCACGTGGTGTACCGCGGCCGCTCGCACTCCTCCGTCTGTGCGGCGGCCCGGCGGAGCGGGACCCTCCATCACGACGTCGTCCTCGACCCCGACGAACTGGTGGAACTCCTGCCCCGCACCATCTGGCACCTCGGCCGGCCGTACGCGGATCCCGCGGCCCCGGGCCGCTACGCCCTCTTCCGGGCCGTCCGGGGCGCCGGCTACACGGTCGCGCTGACGGCCGCCGGAGCCGGCGAGCTGTTCGGCGCGCACGAGCGCATGCGGCGCGCCCTCATGACACCACCGGACCGGCCGTGGATCGGCCCGTACCTGGATGCCCTGGCCAGTGTGCCGCGCCCCATCCGGACCTCCCTCTACAGCGCCGACTACCGCGACTACCTGCGCTTCCGGGGCACCGCCGCCGAACGGCTCGCCGAGACCCTGCGCGCCGGAGGCGAGGACCGTTTCCGCACCCTGACCGCCGTGGAGACCGGCTGGCGGCTGCCCGCCCACGACCTCCGCCAGATCGACCATGTGAGCACCGCGTGGTCGGTGGAGGCCCGCTTCCCCTATCTCCAGCCCGCCGTTTCCGCTTTCGCCAGGAACCTCTCGCCACGCCCGACGACAGGCGATACCCCTCTTTTCCAGACGGCCCAGCGCTACCTTCCGGCCAGTACGCTCCGCCGCAGCGCGCGCAGCACCGACGTCGGCGCCGACGAGCTGCTGCGGCCGGGCTCCGCGCTGATGGACCTCGCCCAGGACATCCTCCGGGAGACCCATCTCGACGAACGCTGGGACCGGACCGCGATCTCGAACCTGATCTCCACCCAGGCGAGACACCCGGCCCCGGACACGGCCGCCGCTCTGTGGGCGGTCCTGGTCCACGAGCTCTGGCGGCAGGAACTGCGCGTCCTGCGCCCGGCCGCCCTGCACCTGGCGCTGCCGGAGCCGGTCGCGGCCTAGCCGGTCACGCTCCCCCAAGATCTTGACGTGTTCCTTACGCGGTACATGCATCCGCGCGTGCCTCCGGGTCGTCCTGACCCGTGTCGAAGCGGTTACACGAAGGAGGGCGCCATGGAGAGCGCGTTGGTCGGAGTCGTCGTCGGGGTCGTCCTCCTCCTGCTGCTGCTCCGCAGCGGGATGCGCGTGATCAATCAGGTCGAGCGTGGTGTCGTGTTCCGATTCGGAAAGGCGCTGCCCGGCCACCGGCAGCCGGGCATCACCTTCCTGATCCCCGTCGCGGACCGCATGCGGAAGGTGAACGTCCAGGTCGCGACGCTGCCGATCCCGACGCAGGAAGGCATCACCAGGGACAACGTGTCGGTCAAGGTCGACGCGGTCGTCTACTACCGGGTCGTCGATCCCGCCCGCGCCGCGATCGAGGTGCAGGACTACGCCTTCGCCGTCGGCCAGGTCGCTCAGTCGTCCCTGCGCTCCATCATCGGCAAGAGCGACCTGGACGACCTCCTGTCCGACCGGGAGCGCCTGCACGAAGGACTCGCCCTGATGATCGACAGCCCGGCGGCCGGCTGGGGCGTCCACATCGACCGGGTCGAGATCAAGGACGTACAGCTTCCGGAGTCGCTGAAGCGGTCGATGTCCCGGCAGGCCGAGGCGGAGCGCGAACGGCGGGCCCGCGTGATCACCGCGGACGGCGAGTTCCAGGCGGCACAGCAGCTCGCCAACGCCTCACGGATCATGTCCGACACCCCGGAGGCGATGCAGCTGCGACTGCTCCAGACCGTCGTCGAGGTGGCCGCGGAGAAGAACTCCACGCTGGTGATGCCCTTCCCGGTGGAACTGCTCCGCTACTTCGACCGGGCGGCCCGCAACCTCGACCCCGCTCCGGCGCCGGCGCCGGAGACTCCGACGGGCACCGTGCCCGAGCAGCCGGGCCGGGCGGACGCCTCCTGACCGACCGCAGCCGGCCCCGCTCCGGGCGGCAGACTCCCGGCGGCAGACTCCGGGCGGCAGACTCCGGGCGGCAGACTCCGGTGCCTGGCCGTGGGGCCGGCACCGGTATCGTCGCCCGGATGGGCTTGTTCTTGCGCGACAACAGCTTCTTCACCGAGGACCACGAGGGCGTCCTGCACGCCCTGGAGGAGTTCTGGACAACCGAGGGACACCGGCTCGCCTTCCTGCCGGCCGAGGAAGACGACAGCCACGACGCCTACACGCTCTTCACCGGGTGGAACGGGTGGACCCAGCTGAGCTGGACCAGAGGCTGGGAGTGGGACCTGCGCCGCCGGGCGCAGCTGCACGTCTCCCGAGCGCTCGGCTGTCCGGGGCTCCTGACCTTCGTCCACGACGGCGACATGTGGGGCTACGAGCTCTTCGACGCGGGCGTGGTGCTCGACCAGTTCGTCCACTGGTGCGATCCGACCGGCTTCTTCCCCGGCAAGGACACCACCGGGCGACCCGAGGTCCTGGTCGCGGCCTTCCCGACCCTCTCCCTCGACCTCCGCCATGCCGCCGGCTACCTCTCGCCCTTTCCCGAGGACGAGGAGGACGAGCTCGCGTGGGACACGCACGTCAGGCCGGGCGACCGGTGGACCCGCGGCAACGCCCTGGTCTTCGAGGACTTCTGGCGGTTCCTCGGCATCGCGGAACCGCGACAGGGACAGCACGGCCGGATCGTGATGCCCGCCCCGGTGTGGCGGCGCTTCACCGTCGGGACGGTGTCCTCCCCGCGCCCGACTCCGGCCACCGGCTGACGCCCCGTACGGGCCGATCGGCGGCAAGGTCCCTCACGCGGCTCCCGACCCGTCCGGAGCGCCGACGGCGGCGCAACGCCTCAGCGAGCGCCGCCGGTCGGGAGGTGCTGCCAGGCGTCCGGCGTGGCAACCTGGATACGGAGCCTCCGACCAGGTCGCCCGATGGGGCGGCGAGGTTGTTCTCGAAGGAGCCCGAACCATGGCCAGCAACGTCAGTGCAGCTCAGAGGGGTGCCCGGACCACTCGCAGGCCGTTCGCCACAGGCTGGACGGTCTTCGCCGCCGTCATGATGATCTTCGGCGGTGCCATGGCGATATTCGAGGGGATCGCCGCCATCGCCAAGGACGACCTGATCGTCATCACCCGCGACTACGCCTACAAGATGAACACCACCGGATGGGGCTGGATCCACCTGATCCTGGGCATCCTCATCGTCCTGGCGGGCATCGCCCTCTTCTCCGGCGCCATGTGGGCGCGCGTCGTCGGCATCACCCTCGCCGGGCTCGGCATGCTCGCCAACTTCCTGTGGCTGCCCTATTACCCGTTCTGGGCCATCATGCTGATCGTCATCGACGCCATCGTGATCTGGGCTCTCTGCGCCGGAACCACCAGAACAGCCGGACTGGACTGACCTGCGGCCGCCGGTCCCACGTGCCCCGCACTACCGGGTGGTGGACGGGGCTCCGGCATCCGGTGTCCCGGGCGGCCCCTCCCGGAGTCCCGGCCGCCGGGCGGCGGCCTTCCGGTGCCAGGCGCCGTACCGCTCCGCCAGGAAGACGGCCGACACACCGTGCAGCAGGATGCTCAGCGCGATCGTCACGGCGACCACTCGCCCGAGAAGCCGGACCCCCGGCACGTTCTCCTCCACCACGAGCAGCCCGAAGACCACGGAGGCGAGCCCGCGCGGCCCGAACCATCCGACGTAGGCGACCGTGGGGAGGGCGAGACCGCTGCCGGCCAGGGAGAGGGCGACGGGCAGCATCCGGACCACCGTGAGGCTCAGCACGGCATAGGTGATGACCCGCCAGTCCGGCTGCTCCAGCGCGGGACCGAGGAGGACGGCCCCGAAGACCAGGAAGCTCAGGCACGCGAGCAGCTCCGCAAGGTGCTCGGCCAGGTCGGCGGTGTCGTCCGCGGCGGCCCGCGGCGCGTCCGCCGTCGTCTCCTCTCGGAGAGAGACACCGAACGCGAAGCCGGCCACCCACGCCGCGATGAACCCGCTCCCGTCGGCGGCGACCGCGAGCGTGTACGCACCCGCCGCCACGGCCAGGACGAACACCTGTCGCCAGCCGTCGTCGACCCATCCCTGCCTGCGTGCCAGGCGCAGCACCCGTCCGCCGACGCCGCCGACGGCCAGGCCCAGCACGGTGCTCAGCAGGAGCGCCCGCCAGAAGACCCCGGCGGCTCCCTCCTCCGCGGCCGTCGTGCCGGGCAGGCCCGCGAGGAAGAGGACGAAGAAGGGCAGCGCCATGCCGTCGTTGAGGCCGCTCTCGACGTTGAGACCGTTGCGGACGAGCGGAGGAACGCTCGGGCTGGACACCGCCGTCTTGCCCAGAGCCGCATCGGTCGGGGCCAGGATCACACCGACCAGGGCGAGTTCCCAGACGGTCAGGCCGGGCAGCAGGGGCCACGCCAGGAGCCATCCGGCCCCGATCGTCAGAGGGAGACCGATCCCCAGCAGGCGACCCGGCAGGAACCCGCCGAGGCTCAGATCCCGTCGGCGCACCGACATCGCGTCGGTGAGCAGGATGAGCGTCAGAGTGGCCTCGAGCAGATTCAGCACCGGTCCCGCGTCATGTCCCAGATCCAGCAGACCAAGCCCGAGCGGGCCGATCGCCACTCCGCAGCCGGTGAACACCATCGGCGCGGACACGACGGTGGTGGTGAGCCGCCGGGAGACGAGCGCGTACGCGGCCGAGACCGCGGCCACGGCCGCACCGGTCCACGCGCTGCCGCTCACCTTGGCCTCACCCGTGCGGGCGAGCAAAAACGGTCCAGGCGCCCGGCCCGGGCGTCGCCGCACCTGCGGGACGGGCCGCTCTCAGCGGTCCGTCCCGGAAACGACGTACGGCACGGGCCACCTGACAAGGTTTCTGGCACTCGATGACCCATCGGTGGGGAACTCGGCAGGCCACTCATCATCGGACACCGGCTGCTCCGCGCACGACAGCGACATCACCGCCAAGAGTCAGACGGCACGGCTGCTGGTCACCGTCCAGATGATCACCGACCTGATCGTCCTCGGCCTGGCCATCAAGGTCATCGTCGCCGCCGTACGCCGAGGCCAGGAGCACAGGGCAGCAGTGCCGAGCGCCCTCCGGACCGGGGGCGACGGACGCTGATGCCGAGTCCGGCCGCGCCCCCGCTGCTCACACCGCCCCCTCGCCCGTCACTCCAGGAACACCGCCGGTGACACACCGTCCGAATAGGCGAAGACCACGGGCGGCTCTTCCCCCGGTCGCTCCACCCAGGACGCACGAAAGGCCGCCCTCTCAAGGATGAGAGAACGGCCTCCGACTGCGTTTCCGCACAGTCGGGACGACAGGATTTGAACCTGCGACCCCTTGACCCCCAGTCAAGTGCGCTACCAAGCTGCGCCACGTCCCGGTGCCCGTCTGACCTGGGGTTTCCCTGGCCGAACGCGCATGAGAACAATACCGCACTTCCACGGGTGCTCACGAACACGTTTCACGTCGGCCACAGCAGCGTGCGCCCGCGTACACGCTCCGTGACATCACCCCCTCACTCTCCGTAACGCACCCTTGCGCCACTCCCGCGCTCCCACGCGCCCCCGCGGGGCCCCCGATGAAGGATTCACGGGCCCGCAATCCGTGCGGTTGCGGGGCGCCGAGGCCCTGGCACGCTTCCGGAATGCCACCCGTTCGGGTGATGAAGTGACGTATGGGGCGACCGCGACGCCCTCGCCTCCCTATGCCCCGGAATCTCTTGCCGTTGGCATGTGGCAGAAAGAAGCTCCTGGGGAATGCCCTTCCCGCCGGACCGAGCAGGCCAAGACCACGCGAAACACAGTCGGAATCAAACGTCAACCAGTCCTGTTTCGGACAACCTTGGTGGCGATATTGATCCGCCCCGTAAAGATCAACACCATGAAGTGGTCGGCCTGTTCGGGACGGGACCACTGCCGATGCTCCACCTGCTCGGACCACTCGACGGGCAGGCTTTTCGCAGGGGAGGACTCGAATGGACGGCTACTTCAGCAGTCGACTGCATCATCAGCTCCGGGAGACGGTGCGGGACTTCGCCGAGCGTGAGGTCCGGCCACGGATACCGGAGATGGAAGCGGCGCGCACCGTGCACCACGAGCTGTCCCGGCTGATCGCCGAACAGGGCTGGCTGGGAGCGACGATCGGCCACGAGTACGGCGGCATGGGCGCCGGCCATCTGGCCAAGACGATCATCATCGAGGAGCTGTCCCGGGTCAGCGGCGCGATGGGCGCCATGGTCCAGGCGTCGCAGCTGGGCACCGCGAAGATCGTCCACTTCGGCAGCGACGAGCAGCGCAAGACCTGGCTTCCGGCCATCGCCGCCGGCGAGTGCCTGCCGACCATCGCGGTCACCGAGTACGAGTCCGGCGGCCACGTCCTCGGCATGGAGGCGAGCGCGGTCCGTGACGGCGACGACTACGTCCTCAACGGCCGCAAGGTGTACGTCGGCAACAGCCACGTCGGCGACCTCCACGGTGTCGTGGTCCGGACCGGTCCCGGTTCAAAGGGACTGACCGCCTTCCTGGTCGAATCCGATCGCCCGGGGTTCAGGACCGGTCCGCAGCAGGCTTCGATGGGTCTGCACGGCTTCAGCTTCGGCGAGCTCATCTTCGAGAACTGCCGGGTGCCGGCCGCCAACCGGCTCGGCGACGAGGGCGACGGCCTCTCCGTCGCGTACTCCTCCAGCGTGCTCTACGGCCGGGCCAACCTCACGGCCGTGTCGCTCGGCATCCACCAGGCCATCCTGGAGGAGACCACCCGCTTCGCCACCGAGCGCATCCGCTACGGCAAGCCGCTCGCCGCGCTGCCCACCGTCAAGCTGAAGCTGGGGCAGATGCAGTCGCGCCTGATGACGGCCCGGCTCGCCGCCTACCACGCCGTGCATCTGCTCGACCAGGGCCTGTCCTGCGACACCGAGCTGATGAACGCCAAGCTGGTGAACGTCGAGTCCGCGATCGACTCCGGCCGCAACGCGATGGAGATCCACGCCGCGGCGGGCCTCTTCACCGACCGGCCCATCGAGCGCTACCTGCGCGACGCGCACCACATCTTCGCGCCCGCGGGCACCTCCGACATCCAGCTTCTGCGCCTCGCCGAGGTCGCCCTCGGCCAGGACAAGGGCAGTTGGTCGGAGCGGCTCTCCGAGGTGGTCCGCACGCCGGCCCCGGAGCCCGTACACGCCTGACGGCCCGGCTGACACGGTCGGCAGAAGCACCGTGCCCCGGCGTCCGGCGACGAAGCCGAACCCCGGGGCACCCGTACGAACACCTGCAAGCAGGCGTCAGATCAGTCCGTCCTCACGGCGGTTGATCTGCTCCACCAGCTCCGCCGCCATGGCCTTGATCGTCTCGAGACCGGCCCGCCCCCAGGGCCGTACGTCCGTGTCGACGACACAGATCGTGCCGAGCGCCACGCCCGTGCGGTCTATGAGCGGGGCGCCCATGTACGAGCGGATGCCGATCTCGTCCACGACCGGGTTGCCCGCGAAGCGCGGGTAGTCGCAGACGTCCTCCAGGACGAGGGCCTTGCGGCGCACCACCACGTGCGGGCAGTAGCCGTGGTCGCGGGCCATGAAGCGGCCGACGCCGCCGCCCGCCGCGTTGGCGCCGAGGTCGGAGCCCGAGTGCGTACCGGCCGGGGTGTGCAGGCCCGCGAAGAACTGCCGGTTCTCGTCGATGAAGTTGACCATCGAGTACGGGGCTCCGGTCACCTCCGCGAGGCGGTGGGCGAACTCGTCGAACGCCGGGTCCGGCTGCTCGCCGAGGCCCAGTTCGCGCAGCCGCCGCACCCGGGCGGGCGCGTCCTTGTCGATCGGGGTCAGCAGCATGTGGCCGGTCGGGTCGTAGGTCATGGCGTGACTCCGTAGCTCGGCACGGCGGCCGGGATGGTGGTGAGCAGATGCTGGACGAGGGTCAGCAGGGTGCGGATTCCGGAGCTGGAGATCCGGGCGTCGCAGAGCACGACCGGCACGGTGGGCTTGAGGTCGAGGGCCGCCCGTACCTCGTCCGGGTCGTAGCGGAAGGCGCCGTCGAACTCGTTGACCGCCACCACGAAGGTGATGCCCCGCCGCTCGAAGAAGTCGACGGCGGAGAAGCACTCCTGGAGACGGCGGGTGTCGGCCAGGACGACCGCGCCGAGGGCTCCCTCGGAGAGTTCGTCCCACATGAACCAGAAGCGCTCCTGGCCCGGGGTGCCGAACAGATAGAGAACGTTGCGGTCGTCGAGCGTGATGCGCCCGAAGTCCATCGCGACCGTGGTCGTGGTCTTGGACTCCACGCCCTCCAGGCTGTCGGTGGCCGCGCTGACCGAGGTCAGCAGCTCTTCGGTGCTGAGCGGTTCGATCTCGCTGACCGCGCCCACGAAGGTGGTCTTGCCCACCCCGAAACCGCCCGCGACCAGGATCTTCAGCGCGGTGGGGAAGGGGTCGGCCGCGAAGCCGCCGGGAGCGTCGGGGCCCCGGTCGTGGCGCTCAGAGCCGTTGTCGTAGGCCATCGAGCACTGCCTCCAGCAAGGAACGGTCGGTTGGATTGGCGTGGAAGCGGGGCGCGCGGGCGGTGAGCGCCCCGCAGTCCACGAGGTCGGAGAGCAGGACCTTGGTGACGACGGCCGGGAGCCTTAAGTGCGCCGCGATCTCCGCCACCGAGGTGGGCCCGCCGCACAGCCCGAGGGCCAGGCTGTGCTCGGGACCCATGTGCGGCTGCGGTGCCGTGCCGGTCGCCATCACCATCGAGAGCAGGTCGAGCGCGGCGGTGGGCTTGGTCCGCCCACCGCTGACGGTGTAGGGACGGATCAGCCGGCCCGCCGCGTCGTCGAGCCAGGGTCCTTCCTGGTGGGACCCGATCGTCACTGTCCCGCGCCGCCCACCATGCCCGCGGCCTGCCGGGCCGGGGTGACCAGATACGGCCGGACGCTCTTGACGAGCATGGCCATCTCGTAGCCGAGGACGGCGGCGTCGGCCTCGCGGCCGGCGAGGACCGCGAGACAGGTGCCGGAGCCGGCGGTGGACACGAACAACAGCGTGGAGTCCAGCTCGACCACGACCTGGCGGACCTCGCCGCCGTCGCCGAACCGCGCGCCGGCGCTGCGGCCGAGCGAGTAGAGGCCGGAGGCGAGTGCGGCCATGTGGTCGGCCGCGTCGGGGTCGAGGCCGTGGACGGACTTGACCAGGCCGTCGGAGGAGAGCAGTACGGCGTTGCGGGTGTAGGGGACCCGCTGGACCAGGCCGCTCAGCAGCCAGTCGAGATCCGCGGAATGGCCGTTCGGCGCATTGCTCGCCATGGTGCATCTACTCCTTGTGCGCGTCACCGGGACGCAGCGATTCGCGGGGGGCGGGGGGCTGGGATTCTGCGAGGCCGATACCGCGCTGGAAGGCGGCCATCAGACCCGGGTCGTGCAGGGCGTGCTCCTCGGGCTTGCGGACCGCGGGCTCGTCGCGCAGCTGCGGGACGAGGTGTTCCTGGGCGCGCCGCTTGGGGAGGTCAGGCCTGCCGGGTGCTCCGGAGCGCGGGGCCGGGGGGGCCTCGCCGGGGGCCGGAGCGGGATGTGCGGAATGAGCGGTGCCGGGCCGGGGGGGCTCGGCGGGGGTGGGGGTGGGCTGGGACGGTACCCCGGCCAGGCCGGGTCCGCCGTACGGGGAGCCGGCGTGGGCCGTGAACGGGGCGGTGAGCGGAGCCGCGGCGGGGGCGCCGGCCGGCTGGGGGGCCGGCGGGTGCGCGGAGGTGCGCGGCTGGTGGTGCGGGGTGTGCGCCGAGGCGTGGACCGGCGCCGACACGTGACTCGGTGCCTGGGCCGGCGCGTGACTCGGTGCCTGGGCCGGCGAGTGGGCCGGCGCCTGCGCCGGTACGGGGCCGGCCGCGGGCGCGGCCGGGGCAGCGGGCGCCTGGGGCGCGGGCTTCGCGGCGGGGGCGCCGGTGAGCGGGACGGCCTGGGGCTGGACGCCCTGCATCTGCGCGTGCACCTGCGCCTGGTCCTGGGCCTGGCCCTCGCGGCGGGCGAGGCCCTCCGGGTCGGCGCCGAGCAGGCCCTGCGGCAGGACGAGCACGGCCTGCACGCCGCCGTAGATGTTCGACTGGAGGCGTACGGCGATGCCGTGGCGCCGGGCGAGGGCGGAGACGACGAAGAGTCCGATGCGGCCGTCCTGGAGCAGGTGCGCCACGTTGACCTGGTCGGGGTCGGCAAGCAGCGCGTTCATCTTGTTCTGCTCGTCGACGGGCATGCCGAGGCCGCGGTCCTCGACCTCGATGGCGAGGCCGGCCGTGACGTACTGGGCGCGCAGCAGCACCGTGGTGTGCGGCGCGGAGAACAGCGTCGCGTTCTCGACGAGTTCGGCGAGGAGGTGGATGACGTCGGCCACGGCATGGCCCCGCAGCGTACCGTCGATCGGCGGCACCAGCTTGACGCGCGGGTACTGCTCGACCTCGGCGATGGAGGAGCGCAGCACCTCGGTCATGGTGACCGGGTTCGACCACTGGCGACGGGAGATGGCGCCGCCGAGGACGGCGAGGTTCTCCGCGTGCCGCCGGATGCGGGTGGCGAGGTGGTCGACGTGGAACAGCCCCTTGAGCAGCTCGGGGTCCTCGACCTCGTTCTCCAGTTCGTCGAGGAGCTGGATCTCGCGGTGGACGAGGGACTGGAGCCGGCGGGCGAGGTTCACGAAGACCTCGACCTTCTGCTCGTTGCCGACGCTGCTGGACAGCTGCGACGCCTGCACCACGGAGGCCACGGCGGCCTCGTGGGAGCGGGTCAGTTCCTGCGCGAGCTTGTCGAACTCGTCGTGGGCGCCGCCGGAGGGCAGCGCGGGCCGGGGCGCGAGGCTCTCGCCCCTGCGCAACTGTTCGACGATCGTGCGCAGTTCGCTCTGGTCGCGGGCCGTGGTGCGGCGCAGGGCGGTGGCCCGGTCGAGCACCGCCTTGGCGGCCCGGTCGGCGCCGAGCGCGGCGGCGGTCACCGAGGCGACCGTGAGCGCGGCGGCGCCGGTGAGCGCGGCCCACAGGCCGGGCGTCATGGGGGCGCCGGTGGAGCGGATCGTGAACAGCACGGCGGCGGCGCCGCCGAGCGCCACCGCGACCGCCGGGAGGACGGAGGTACGCAGGAGTTGGGGGCGTATGCGCGCCTCGGTCGGGAGCGGCGCGGGCTGCTGAGCGGGGCCGGCGCCGGTCGTGCCGACGGCGGTGCGGGCGCCTGACCGGCCGTGCCGCCCGCCCTCGCGGCGGTCGGACCGCGCGGCGGGTGCGCGAAGTTGAGACATGAGTGTCCTTGGTACGTGCCCAGGATTCGGCGTACTACGGGGGTGCACTACGGGGGAGGTGTCCTACGTGGGTGTGATGAGCCTACCGATGATCACCAGGCAGCCACTGTAGTCGTCAACCGTTCGGGTGCGGTGCGCAGTTGGCAAACTTACCCGTAGAGCGCGGGAGTCTGGTATCACCCGCCCCGGTTCGGTCCGGGAATGATTGGCCGAAACTCGCCGCCCCGGCACGCCCGCCGTCCCTCCCGGAACCGGACCGGAGCCTCCTCCACCCGCCCACGGCCCACATCAGCGAGGTGCCTTCCCTCCTGAGCGGAATCCCGTTGCGCGGGCGGGCGCGAGGGCGCGCACCGCACCCTCGCCGTACGCCGCCCGGCACCTTCGCACCGCCCGTCCGCCCACCGCTCCCGCCCGTACGCGCGTCCTCCTTCGCGTTCGTTACGGACGCGCGGCGGGGCGCAGATCGGCCTTGCCGAAGAGGAGCGCGTAGCCGGAGGGCAGCTGCCGGATGACCCGGTCGGTGAGCTCGGCGCCGGCCAGGCGGGAGACGGGCGCGAGGACCGCTCCGACATCCCAGCGGGTGGTGGCCAGGCCGCCGCCGGTGCGCTCGGCGAGGTCCTTGATGAACTCCCAGCCGGTGAGCGGGGTGACGGCGGGGACCTGGGCGGTGAGGACCAGGGCCGCCTCGAAGGGAAGACGGGCGGCGAGCTCGACGCGCTCGTCGCCGACGAGCTGGCGTCCCAGCGCCGCGAGGACGGAGCGGACCGCCTGCTCGGCGCGTTCGCGGGTGGGGTAGGCACCCTCGTAACGGACGCGTTCGAGCAGGCCGGTGTAGGAGGCCCCGCCGTGGCCGTTCGCGGACACGGCGGGGTTCGTGGTCTCGGTCTGCAGGGTCATGGCGGTCAGTCGCCGTTCTCTTCGGGCCCGGCGGTCGGGGCCGGGCGGAGCGAACAGGTGTCGACGAAACGGGCCGGGCTCAACCGGGCAGGTGCGGCCGGCCGAAAAGGAGGTCGTATCCGGGTGGGAGCTGGAGGAGCATCCGGCCGGTGAGTTCCTCGCCGGCCGCGTCGGCGACGACGCTGAGCACGGCGCTGACGTCCCAGGCCGCCGTCCGTTCGGTGGCTCCCTCGATCCAGGCGGCCGTCGCGCGCACGAAGCGTTCCGGCGAGAGCGGTTCGCCGGCCTGGAGCGGGTTGAGCAGGATGACGGCGAAGGTCTCCGGCAGGCGGGCGGCGAGCGCGGCCCGCACGTCGCCCACCAGGTGGGCGCCGAGGAGGGCGAGCACGACCCGGGAGGCGCGTTCGGCCTCGTGCTCCGTTCCGTAGTCACCGCGCTCCCGCACCTGGTCGAGGAACGTCTGCCATCGCAGTCTCATGACGCGGCCCCTTCTTCACGGGGTGACGGCTCTTCCACGGGGTGACGGCCGGGGCGGAGGGACGGCGGAGGGGGAGGCGACCGCCCTCCGCGCCCGGCCCGCTGCGCCGGCTCAGCCGCTGATCTCCCTGCGGCTGCCGCCGTCGCTGATGGTGATCTTGCGGGGCTTCGCCCGCTCGGCGATCGGGATGCGCAGAGTGAGCACGCCCGCCGTGTAGTCCGCCGAGATCTTCTCGGTGTCGAGGGTGTCGGCCAGCATCAGCTGGCGCGAGAAGACGCCGAGAGGCCGCTCGGACAGTTCCATCTGGACGTCGTCGCTCTTCGCCACCGGCCGCCGCTCGGTCTTCACCGTCAGCATGTTCCGCTCGACGTCGATGTCGATCGCGTCGGGCGAGACGCCCGGCAGATCCATCATGATCACGTACGCGTCGCCCTCGCGGTAGGCGTCCATCGGGACGGCGGCGGGGCGTGACCACGTGCCGGTCGTGCCCAGCATCTGCTGGGTCAGGCGATCGAGTTCGCGGAACGGGTCGGTGCGCATCAACATCGTGAAACACCTCCATCGGTCCAGGCTTTGGTTGCCAATGCGCTTCACCTGACACCGTTGTAACATGTCAACGGATGGACGACAAGTGGAGTCGTCAACGGACAGACGACAGGTAGTGTCGTCAACGGAATGACGACGTCCGGGAGTGTGATCCGAATGACCGAAGGCGGCGACCCCGTCACCTTCCGTGCCGCCCTGGCGGCCCTCGCCGCGATCGACGAGACGGTCCGCGCGGCCCGTTCCGCGGACGCCCCCGCCGCGCCTCCGAGCGCCTCCTCCGAGGAGGCGCTCGCCGCGCTGCTCCTCCTGCGGGAGCTGCGCGAGCAGCTCGCGAGCTGGGAGCCCGCCCTGATCGAGGCCGCCCGGGACGCGGGCGCCAGCTGGGCCGAGCTCGCCGAGCCCCTCGGCGTCACCAGCCGGCAGGCCGCGGAGCGCCGCTATCTGCGGGTGCGCCCCGGCCGCCCCGGCGCCACCGGCGAGCAGCGCGTCCAGGCGACCCGGGACCGCCGCGCCGCCGACCGCTCGGTCACGAGCTGGGCCCGCGACAACGCCGCCGAACTGCGCCTGCTCGCCGCCCAGATCAGCTCCCTCGACAACCTCGCCGGCGCCCTGCGGCGCGACCTCAGCCAGGCCCTGGCGGACGTCGACCCGGCCGGCCTCCTGGAACCCCTCGCCCGCACCCACACCGCCCATCCCCCGCTGCCCCCCGACCTGGCCGCGCGCGTCGACTCCCTGACCCGCCGCACCACCGACCTCCGCAACGAGAGCGACCAGCGCCGCGGCGGGACCGCACGGCCCTGACCCCGCGGAGCGGGCCGCACGCCGCCCCGGCTCCCGGTCCCCTCGTCCTGCGGGGGGCTGGGGGTCTGCGGGGCCTGCCGGTGGCTGTGGGGGGCTTGTGGGAGTGCCCGGGCGCCGATGTGGCCTAATGGGGGGCATGACTCTGGACGAGGGCCGGCGCGTGCGGCTGGCGAGCGAGCTGAAGCTGCCCCTGGCCGGTGACTTCGACGGGCCTTCCCTGCTCCTCGCGGCAGGCAACGAGGGCACTGTCGAGCGCGTCACCGAGCACCTCCGCGAGGAGACTCCCGAGGCGCGCGAGTACGTCCGGCTCGCGTCCCTCCTCGACGCCTACGGCCCCCAGATGCCGCCCGCCAGCAGGAGACAGCTGGAGGAGCAGGTGGCGGCGTTGGAGCCGGAGTGGCGCGCGTACGAGCAGCGCCGAACGCGGGTGACCGTGCGCGTCCGCCTCGACAACGGCTTCCTCCTCGACGACGCGGCGGAGAACCTCTTCACCCCGCTGACGCCCTGACCCGAGGCCGCCCTACGCCTCGGGCACGCCGAGCCGCGGGGCGGCGGACCCGTGCCGCTCCAGCTGCCGGCGCATGTCGAGCAGGTGGTGGCGCAGCTCGTGGAGGGTGTGCACGGCGAGCCAGCGCAGGGAGCGTTCCGTGCGTTCCGGGTAGCTGTAGATCAGCGTGCGCTCCCAGTCGGCGGCCGGCAGGCGGTCGAGGGAACGGGCGAACAGCTCAGCCGCGTCCCGGAGTTGGCGGGCGACGTCGGCGGGCTCCTGCTCCGCGTATCCGTCGTGCTCGACCCGCTCGTCACGCCCCATGGGCTCGGCGACCGGCGTCTCGTACCGCCGCGCGGCCAGCAGGCGTTCCCGTTGGACGAGCAGCACGTCGCGCATGTGGCAGGCGTACTCGAGCGGCGCCCACACCTGCGGCGCCGGACGCCGCCGCAGCGCCGACGGCGCCGCCGTGAGGAGCTCGGCGTAATCGTCCGCGAGGCTTCTGGCGAGCGCCGGGACTCCGGGGCCCTGGGCAAGGTCGTACACGAAGCCGCATTCCAAGCAAGCCGTCACACACCGACGTTAGCAAGCCCGGGAAACCCCCGCGGACCTTTCTTTCGCTCCGTCGGCCCATCAGGGACGATTCCCGGATGGCGCAACGTGCCGAACTGCGCACTAGTGGTGTCCACGTGGGCGTTTCTCGACGCGCCACGAGCCAGTCACGGTGGACGCCCTGGCTGGGTGTCCACGAACGGAGCACCACCATGACCCCCGACCTCTTCGACAGCGATCCCGCGGACCACGGCCCCCGGCCGTTCCCCTTCCGCGCACCGGCTCCGACCTCCCCGACCTCCCCGGCCCCGCCGCCGATACCCCCGCACCCGCCGGAGCCGGCCGCGACGGACCCGGTCGAGTCCGCCCAGGCCGCCCCGGCCGCTTCGGCCACCCCGGCCGCCTCGGCCACCCCGGCCGCACCTACGGACGACGCACCGGTGTCGGGCTCGCCGCTGCCGGTGGCCCCGCAGACGGCGGCACCGGAGCCCGTACCGCCCGGGGCTCCGCCTCCGGAGACGCCCGAGCCGGCGCCCGAGCCGGCGCCGGAGCACGCGCCGGAGCACGCGCCGCAGGACGAGGACGGCGAGGAAGCCATCCACACGCTGCTGTGGACGGCGGCCACCGAGCGTCCGGTGACCGAGGTCGCCGCGCTCGTCGCCCAGCTCAAGGAGTCCGGTGAGGTGTCCTCCCCCGCCGACGTGGCGCTGCGCGCCGCGGCGGTCTCCCGCCCCCTCGACGAGGTGCGGCAGCTGGTCGTGCTGCTCAACGAGTCGGGCTACGACCTGCACCAGGCCGAGACCACGCTGCGCGCCGCGGCGCTGGGCCGGCCGATCGAGGACATCGTCGAGCTCGTGAACATCATCGGCGCCGACGGCAGCAGTTGGCGCGCCACCGGCACCGCCACCGGCACCGGCACCGGCACCGACCCGGCCGCGGGCGATGGCGCGGATGCCCCGGCGCGGGCGGCCGCCGCCGGGGCGGCGGTGCCGACGATGCCGGCGGACGGCAAACGATCCCCCGGGACCGCCGCGCCGAAGAAGCGGGTGCGCGAGGCCCTGCGGTCGGCCAGATCGCCCCTGAACCAGGCGCTGGCGGCGGGTCCGGGCAGCCACACCCCGTCCACCGCGCTGCGGTCGGCGCTGCGCTGGCCCGCGGCGGTCGCGCTGTTCGCCTGCGGCCTGATCCATCTGCCGACCGACGTGCACGGACTGCGCTCCGGCGGCACCGCGGCGATGGTGTCGGTCGTGGTCACCGCGTGCTGTCTGCTCGCCGCGATGTGGGTGGCCGTACGGGACAGCGTCACCGCGTGGGCCGCGGCGGCGGCGGTCGCCGTCGGGATCGTCGGGCTCCACGCGCTGGCCGGTGTGCGCGCCGTCGACCTCCTCGCGAGCAGTCTCGGTTCCCGGTTCGCCTGGGCGCAGGCCCTGGCGGTGCTGAGTTCCGCCGCGGTGATCGCCCTGGCCGCCACGGCCCTGCTCCGTCATACGCGGACGACCGGCGCGGCCGACGGCACCTGACGACCGCCGCGTCCCCGGACGTACGCGTTCCCGGACGTACGCGTCCCCGGACGCCCGCAGGCACCGGTCCCCTCGGGACCGGTGCCTCGCCGCACCCCGCGTGGCGCCCCACCGTCGCTTCCGGGCGGGCCGGCCGGGGAGAATGCGGACGGTGAGAATCAGCGCGCGCGAACTCAACAGGGCCACCCTCCACCGTCAACTGCTCCTGGAGCGGGCCCCCCTGGGGGCCGCCGAGGGCGTGCGGCGGGTGGTCGCGTTGCAGGCGCAGCACGCCGGCTCGCCGTACGTGGCGCTGTGGAACCGGCTGGCCGGGTTCGATCCGGCGGCGCTGGACGCCGCGTTCGGACGGCGCGAGGTGGTCAAGGCGACGCTGATGCGGATCACGCTGCACGCCGTGCACGCCGAGGACTACCGGGTGTTCCGGGAGGCGGTGCAACCGACGCTGTACGCGTCGCGGCTCGGGTCCAGGACCGGGTTGCCGCCCGCCGAGGTGCAGGACCTCGTGCCGGGGCTGCTCGCGTTCGCCGAGGTGCCGCGGGGCACCGCGGAGATCAAGGGGTGGCTCGCGGAGCGGGTGGGCGAGGCGGCCCGGGACGGGGCCTGGTGGGGGCTGCGCGGGTACGCGCCGCTGCACCACCATCCGACCGGCGGACCCTGGTCGTTCGGGGAGCGCCCGTCGTACGTGGCGGCGGGCGGCGGTCCACCGGCTGCGGGGCGCGAGGGGGAGCCGGGGGCGCTGCGGCGGCTCGTCGTGCGCTGTCTGGAGGGTTTCGGGCCGGCGTCGGTGGCGGACGTGGCGCAGTTCGCGATGGTGCGGCGAGGTCCCGTCCGGGAGGCGTTGCGGGAGCTGGGCGACGCGGTGGAACGGCTCGAAGGGCCGGACGGCGGCGAGCTGTTCGACCTGCCGGGGGCCGGCCGGCCGGCCGGGGAGACGCCCGCGCCGCCGCGGCTGCTCGGCATGTGGGACAGCGTCCTGCTCGCGTACGCGGACCGGGGCCGGGTGGTGCCGCCGGAGTACCGGCGGGCGGTGATCCGGGTCAACGGTGACGTGCTGCCGACGCTGCTGGTCGACGGCTGGGTCGCGGGGGTGTGGCGGCCCGTGGAGGGCGGGATCGAGGCGACGGCCTTCCACGAGCTGCCGGAACCGGTGTGGGAGGCGCTGGCGGAGGAGGCCCGGGCGCTGTACGCCCTGCTGGCGGCGCGCGATCCGCGGCTCTACCACCGCTATGCCCACTGGTGGCCCAGGCTGCCGGCCGGGCACCGGCGGCTGCTGCCCGGTTGAGTACCCGCCCGACCGCGGCTCGTGGTTCCCTGGTCGTCCGGAGTCACGAGTCGAGGTCGGCCAGGTCGTCCAGGTCGTCCGTCACGTCGGCCAGGTCGCCCACGTCGTCCGTCGTCACGTCGTCACGTCGGCCAGGTCGCCCACGTCGTCCGTCGTCACGTCGGCCAGGTCCTCCAGGTCGTCCAGGTCGAAGGAGCAGTTCATGACCAACGCCCCTGTCCCGTTCCAGCTGTACGCGGAGGGCACGTACCTCCACGGTACGAAGGCCGACCTCGCGCCGGGCGACCTGCTGACGCCCGGTCGCTCGTCCAACTACGAGGAGGGGCGCACCTCCCGCCACGTGTACGTCTCGGAGACCCTGGACGCCGCGGTGTGGGGTGCCGAGCTGGCGGCCGGCGAGGGCCCGGGGCGGATCTACGTGGTCGAGCCGACGGGTGAGCTGGAGGACGACCCGAACGTCACGGACCGCAAGTTCCCGGGCAACCCCACCCGCTCGTACCGCACCCGTGAGCCGGTCCGGGTCGTGTCGGAGCTGACGGACTGGGCCGGGCACTCGCCCGAGCAGATCGAGGCCATGCGGAACGGCCTGGACGACCTCCGGCGGCGCGGGATCGCCACGATCCTGGACTGACCGGCTGATCAGGTCCACCACGGCATCGCGGCGATCTGGCCCATGCACCGCGAACGGTGCCGTCCGCCGCGCCGGAAGACCGCCCTCCGACCGGATGTCGCACCGGTCAGGAGGGCGGCGTTCCCTCGCGGACATCACGCCGGCGCGGACGTCAGACGCGCGTCCGCTCCGGTGTCGGCGTCAGGACGGGTCGCCGTACTGGAGGCCGCGTCCGTTGGTGCCGACGTACACGCGACCGAAGGTGTCGGGGTCGCCGGTGATGACGCCGACGCCGCCGATGCTGCCCCACTGGTGGGCGTCGTCGTTCACGCGGAGCCAGGTGGCGCCCTTGTCGATGGAGCGGAAGACGCCGGTGACGTCCTTGACGGTGCCGATCAGGTAGAGGGCCTGGTAGGAGGCGCCGGGTGCGGCCTTGCCGAAGCCGAGGGCAGAGACGGACCGCACCGTGGTGAGCGTGGTGAAGGTGCGGCCGCCGTCGGTGGAGTGCAGCAGCCCCTGGGCGCCGCCTGCGATCCACAGGTCCCCGGCGACGCCGGGAACGGCGGTGAGCCGGCCGGCGGGCAGGTTCGTCGCGCGGGCGGTGAAGGTCGCTCCGCCGTCGGTGCTGGCGTGGAGCGTGCCGCCGGACAGGGAGTAGAAGGTCCTGGCCGAGGAGCGGTCGGCGACGACGACGGCGTCGGTGCCCAAGCCGCTGACCTTCGACCAGCTCGCGCCCCGGTCGGTCGAGCGGTACGGGGCCTGACCGGCCTGGGTCCAGACGATGGTGGAGCCGTCCGCCGCGAGCGCGACATGACCGTCCTGGGCGCCGGCCACCGGCTCCGCCTGGAAGCCGTTCCAGCTGCTGCCGCCGTCGGTGGAGTAGGCGCCGTCCTGCGCGCCGCCCCGACCGACGCGGACCATCACCGCGGGGTTCGACTGGGCGAAGTCGATGTCCGTGCTGTTGGTCATCATCGGGTGGTCCAGCCGCCCGGTCGGCACCCTGGTCAGGTCGTCGTGCCGGAAGCCGCCCTGGTCACCCATGGCGGTGATGACGGCGGCGCCGCCGGGCGGGGCGATCGCGTCCATCAGCGCGGTCTCCTCAAGCCCCCGCGCCCCGGCGGCCCAGTGGCTGGTGCCGCCGCTGTCGGTGGCGGTGGCGTCCTTGCTGCGCCAGATGCCGTTGCCGGTGCCGTACAGCACGTGACCGGAGTCGAACGGGTCGATGGCCAGGGCGGTCATCCAGTGCCCGGTGTGGGTGCCGACGTAGGGAGCGGCGGAGGCGTTCCGCACCGACGTGGCCGCCAGCGCCTTCCAGTTCGTGCCGCCGTCCGTGGTGCGGTAGATCTCGTCCTCGGGCCACCAGCGGTCGAGGGTGGTGACCATCACCGTGGACGGCTTGCTCGGGTCGACGGCCAGGCCGGAGAACCCGTAAGAACCGCTGGACGGGGAGACGTTCTTCCACGCCCCGCCGCCGCTCGGCGTGTACTTCCACACCGAGCCGGCGGTCACACCGTTGGGTCCGAGGGCGTTGGTGTACGTCAGGTAGAGCGAGCCGTCGCCGGAGAGGACGCCGTGCTGCGGGAACCGGCCGGTGGGCTGACCGGGGACGGCCTGCCAGGTGGTGCCGCCGTCGGTGGAGCGGTACAGGGAGGTGGAGTTGTCGGCGACGCCGACGTAGACCGTGTTGCCGCCGGCCGGGCCGTACGTCACGAAGGAGATGCCCGCGCCGCTGCTCGCTCCGTCCTTGACGGGGAACGAGGAGACCTGTCGCCATGTCGCGCCGCTGTCCGTGCTGCGCCACAGGCCGTTCTTGCGGGTGCCGAGCAGCAGGACGCGGTGGTCCGAGGGGTCGATCACGAGCCGTTCGCCCGCCCCGCGGCCGTCCTCGTTGCCGCCCAGCTTGAACGGCAGGTCGACGCGCTGGAAGGTGCGGCCCCGGTCGGTGGAGCGCAGGATCGCGCCGTTGCCGGCCCAGTCGTTGGTGTAGGTGCCGGCCGCGAGGTAGAGGCGGTTCGGGTCCACGGGGTCGGTGGCCAGCGCGTCGATGCCCAGGAGGTTCCAGTCCTTCTCGCCGATCCAGTCGGTCAGCGGGATCCACTGCTCGGCCGCGCTGTCCCAGCGGTAGGCGCCGCCCATGTCGGTGCGCGCGTACAGCAGGCCCTTCTCCCGCGGGTTGAACACCAGACCGGTGACGTAACCTCCGCCCACGACCTGGGCGTTCTTCCACACGTACGGTCCGGTCCCGGTGGCCGGGGCCTCGGCCGTCTTCACCAGCTTCCACTGCTGGTTGGTGCTGCCATGGCCGGGATACTGGATGACTGCCGCGCCGTCGGCCGTGGAGCCTCCGGAGACGTCCAGGACCTGGCCGCTCCTGCGGGAGGTCAAGGTGACGGCGCCGGAACCGCTCACCTCGTCGACCCGCCACTCCTGGGAGGCGGAGGAGCTGTCGGTCTGCTGCTCGGCGGCGGCCGCCTGCGCGGTCGAGTCGCCGTCTGTTCCGAGCACTTTGCCGCTGTTGCGGTTCACCAGCTCGTAGTAGCCGTCGCCGGTGGGCCTGAGCCTCCACTGCTGGTTGGCCGTGTTCTGGTCGGTCCACTGCTGGATGCGGGTGCCGTCGGCGGTGGAGAAGGCGTTGACGTCCAGCACCTTGCCGCTGCGCACCGAGACCAGTTTGTAGTAGGCACTGTCGTCGACCGTCGCGGCCTGCGAGTCGTCCTGCACGAACAGGAGGTACGGCACGACGGTGGCGGGCACACCGAGCAGCAGAACGGTGGCGGTCCTGCGGCGGCGGTGACGTCCGCGGCGCCCGGCGTTGGTGGGGTGATTCATGGGGGGTGTTTCTCCTTGTGGAACCGTGGATCGGGCAGGTCAGCGCTGCAGGCTCAGGACACCCGGCCGGTACGGCAGTTGGTCGTAGGGGCCGTCCGCGGTGGGAGACTTGCCCTGGTACAGGAACTGGAGGTTGCAGGGGTCGACGGTCATGGTCTGGTCGGGGTTGGTGCGGATCAGATCGCCGTGGCTGATGTCGTCGGTCCAGGTCGCACCGCTGTTGGCCTTGCCCGCGAAGGGGTTGCTCTCGGTCGCGGCCTGCGGGGTCCACGTACCGCTCAGGCCGGCGGCCGTGAAGGAGCGGAAGTAGCGCTGCTCCTGCGCGCCCCGGGCCTCGACGATCATGAGGTACTGGTTCCGGCCCTGGACCTTGTAGACCTGCGGCGCCTCGAAGAGGTTCTTCACCGTGTCGCTCATGACCGTCGTGTACGACGAGCCGAAACTGCCCGGGAAGTTTCCGATCGGCATGCTCGCCCGGTAGATCCTGCCGTTGTCACCGGCGAAGAACAGGTACATGTTCTTCTCGTCGCCGATCAGGGTCTGGTCGATCGGGCCGGTGCCGGATTCGGTGCGGGGGATGCTGCCGGTGAAGAGCGGCTGCGGCGCGGACCAGCCGTTGGGGTCGGCGGGGTCGCTGGACGTGCGGTAGCTGAAGGGCGCCGCACCCCACTGGTAGGCGAGGACCCAGATCTTCTTGGGCGCGAAGTAGAACAGTGTGGGCGCCACCGCGTTCTGGCTCATCTTCGTCTGGCCGGCCGATGCCATGTCGGACCAGTTCGTGAAGGGGCTGAACGCCATCGAGCCGTACGAGGTTCCCGACGCGCTCGACGCGTACACCAGATGCTTGCCGCCCAGCATCACGTGGGTGAAGTCCTTCACCGCGGCCCAGCCGTTCGACGGCTGTGCGAGGGGACCCGTCGAACTCCACTTGTACGTCGACGGAAGGGCGCACGTGCCGCCGCCCGTCTGGGCGGGGGCGGTCCACTTCTGGTTGCCGACGGACGCGCAGGTGTAGAGCTGGATCCTGGTGCCGTTCGCGGTGGCGGCGCCGACGGCGTCGAGGCACAGCCCGGACTGGACGCCGGTGATCGAGCCGTCCGTGTGGAAGTCCCACTGCTGGTTGGTGCCGCCGTTGCAGTCCCAGATGACCACCGGGGTGCCGTTGGTGGTGCCCTTGCCCTGGGCGTCCAGGCACTTGTTGCCGTACACCTTCAGCTGCTTCGCGGCGGTGTGGGTCCAGCGCTGGCCGGCCTGTCCGCTGCAGTCCCACAGTTGCGCCCGGGTGCCGTTGGCGGTGGCGGATCCGGGGATGTCGGCGCAGCGGCCGGAGGCCGCGCCCTTGATCTCTCCGGTACCGCCGTTCGGCTCGGCCGGGGTGGTGCCGGAGCCGGAATGGAGGGTGTTCATGACGGCGGTGTACGCGGGCTTGGGCTTGCCGTTGCTGTCGAACAGCAGGGGGCTTTCGCCGCGGCGCCAGGAGTCGCTGTCGCGGACGCCCCACACCGTGATGCCGGTGCACCGGGCCACGGAGAGGCAGGTGCTGACCGTGTTCGCGTAGTGGGTGGGTGATGCCTGGGCGATGTCCAGCTCGGTGATCTGGACGTCGACGCCCAGGGCGGCGAAGCCGGCCAGGGTGGTCTTGAAGGACGCCGGCGGGCCGCCCGCCCCGAAGTGGCTCTGGAACCCGACGCAGTCGATGGGCACGCCGCGGGACCTGAAGTCCTTGACCAT
Source organism: Streptomyces sp. NPDC004788 (assembly GCF_053601115.1). Taxonomy (NCBI): domain Bacteria; kingdom Bacillati; phylum Actinomycetota; class Actinomycetes; order Kitasatosporales; family Streptomycetaceae; genus Streptomyces; species Streptomyces sp. NPDC004788. Next base: position 26,116 of record NZ_JBSGBF010000058.1, on the reverse strand, counting down.
GCGGTAGACGCCCTGGGTCTTGGCGTCCGGCCAGTTCTCGATGTTGTAGTCGTTGTAGCAGAGCTTGGCGGAGGGGTCGGCCGCACGGGCGGTGCGGAACGCTTCCTCGACGAAGCCGTCGCCGAGCACCTTCTGGAAGACCGAGTCGCGGAGCCGGCCGCTGCCACCGTCGGCGAACGCCTCGTTGACGACGTCCCAGGCGTAGATCTTTCCCTTGTAGTGGGTCATCTCGGTGGTGATGTGGTGGTTCATGACGCTGCGCAGCGTCTGCGCGTCGCGGATGGAACCGACCCAGGAGGGAAGCTGCGAGTGCCAGACCGTGGTGTGGCCCCGCAGGCGCTGGCCGTGTGCCAGGGCGCGGTCGACGATCCGGTCCGCGGGGCCGAAGACGAAGGTGCCGCGGGACGGTTCGATGGCGTCCCACTTCATCTCGTTCTCCGGGGTGATCATGTTGAACTCCCGGTCGGCGATCGCGGTGTACGCGGGGTCGCCGAGCCTGCCGGCGGCCACAGCCGTGCCGAAGTACCTGCCCGAGGGGGCCGCCTGGGTCCCCAGGCCTGCGGCTCCGGCGGAGCTGGGGAGGAACGTGACGACACCGGCCACCAGCGCCGTGGCCGACAGCCCTATCGTCCATGTCCGGCGTCGCCGGCGGAGCCGGTGCAGGCCCTTCATGATTCTCCTCGGCGGTTCTGCGCACCGGTCGCCCGGAGCTCGTGGATGTGTTGCGTCATGGAGGAACTTTCTTCAGGGGATGCGTCAGTGGGGGAAGTCGGCCTGCCACGCCGGCATGTCATGGCGGCGGCAGGAGGGACACCCCTGAAGTGGAGGCTTGCGAACGCGCAGGCTCGTAACAGAAAAGTCGCGCCGCCCGCGGGATCGCCTGGTGATGCATCTCGCAGACGGAAAGCGTTATGCCGAGCGCCGAGGCCCGGCCGCGCCCGCGGAGAGAGAGGACGACCGGGGCCGGTCACGGCGTGGTGCAGGGACCGTGCGTGAGCGTGCGCGGTCGCGCGTGATCGTGGTCGTGCTGGTGCTGGTGATCGTGCTCGTGCTCGTGCTCGTGCTGGAGGATCACCAGCTGTCACCGCGTGACTCGGCCGGATCGCCCGAGGAGCGGGTGGTCAGGCCCAGGCCCCGCGCACGATGAAGGAAGCCTGACCGGCGAAGACCGGCGTGCCGTCGGAGCCGTCGAGCCACACACCACCGTCGCGGTGGCGGAGGACCGAGCCGGGATAGTTGTGCGCGTGCAGGGTCACCGACCCGGCGACCGCCCCGGGAAGGGGACAGAATGTCGCGTCCTCACGGAACAGTGCGCTGCCGTCGTCCGTGCTCAGCCGTAGCCGCAGGTAGGAGTGGCGAAGATACCGGCCGTCCGCAGCGCGGAAGGTGACGCACCGTGGGTCGGCCAGCCCCCCGATGACCGTGAAAGTGCCTCGCTGCCGCGCCTGCGCGCTACTGGACGCCGATACGGGGCCGAGCGTCACGAAGTCGCCGTCGTAGGTGGCGAACGAGCCCGGCTGGTCCGCGGACTCGAGCGACCGCGCGCCCAGCGGAACGGTGACTGCGGCGGCGGACGGGCTCGCCGGGGAGGGCTTCGTCGGGGAGGGCCTCGTCGGGGGCGGGCTCGTCGGGGACGGTTCGGCCGACGCGGTGGTGTGCGACGGGTTCGGCGCGGGATGGCCGACCGTGGGAGCGGCGATGACGCCGGGCTCCCGATGCGACGGTTCGGGCCAGGCCGCGTAGGTGGCGGTCCCCGCGATGAGCACCGCGCCGGCAGTGAGGCTCACGAGCGGATGAGCGGTGATCGCCGCGTGGACTTTGCCGAACAGCGTGCTGTGCAGACCGCCTCCCCCCGTCGCCGCGCCGACGGCGACGGGTGCCGTGCCCAGCCCGGCCGCGGTCGCGACGGCACCGGACAGCAGGCCCTTGGCGGCCAGCGTGGCGACGAGTCCGGCCGGTACGGCCAGCGTCGCCAGCCCGAGGGGCAGGAGTTCGGCCGGAACCCGTTCGACGGACGCCGCCCTGCAGACCGGACAGTCACGGGTGTGCCGCGCGATCCGCTTGCGCCACACCGACGCGGGAAGGCCGTCCCAGCCGACGACGGTCTCGTCCAACTGCCGGCAGCGCGGATCGGCTTGCAGTGCGACGACGATCGTCCGGCACGCCTCCAGCTGCTCGCGCATGCGTTGCAGGCGCACCCCGACGTGGGCGACCGTGAGCCCCGTCGCGGTGGCGATGTCCTCCCGGCTCAGCAGGCCGGCGCATTCCTGCCACCACAGCGACAGCAGCACCCGATGGTCCGGGTCGAGCCACCGGCCGGCTTCGACGGCGCGACGACGCTCGTCCGACACGTGCAGGCGCAGGATCGCCGCGTCCACGGGCTCGGCCCCGGCATCCGGTATCCGGTGTGCCTCGTCGATGACCGTGGTCCGGTCGGCGAAGGCGTGCTTCCGGTGCAGGTGGGTGTTGATCTGACGGAGTGTGATCGAGACGAGCCAGGACCGGAAGCTCTCCGGGGCACGCAGCGAAGGCAGGTCGCGCACCACACGCAGCAGGCTCTCCTGGACGACGTCGTCGACATCGGCGTCTCCGCTCAGGGCTCGCCGGACGATGTTGTAGACCAGCGGCAGGTACGCGGCGATCAGCTCCTCGCGCGCCCGATCGTCACCGGCCTGCGCCGCGACGACCAGTCCCGCGTGGTCTGCGTCTGTGAGCCCCATTCCCACCTTCTTCAGGGGAGCGATCCGCCGAGTACGGCGGCACACCCTAGCCTCGACGAAGGCATACGGCCAAAGCCTGCGCCTCGGGCGGACGGTCCGGCTCGTGCCGACACGGCAGGCCCGGCGCCCGGGACCGCCCGTCCACGGCCTGCACCGGACGGTCGCACATCGCAGGAGGCAAGCGCGCCGGCATCCGCACGACCGCCTCCACGAGGTCGTCCTCGGCTGACGTCACCGCTCGCCGGCGAGGCCGCTCGGGCGGCACGGCTGCCCGAACCGCCGGGGCCGGTGCCGGACGGGCTGTGTCGGTGCGCGCCGTTCTGCGGTCGGGCCCGTTCAGTCGTGGGGTACGACCGCGACCGGCGCCAGGCAGTGGTGCAGGACCGCGTGGGTGACGGCCCCGACATGAGTGCCGATCCGTGCCCGGCGGACCTTGCGGCCGACGACGACGAGTCGGGCGTCGTGCGACAGCTCCGTCAGGTCCTGCGCCGGCCGGCCCTGGCGGCAGTCGCGCACCACCGCCACGTCCGGGAACTTGTCGGTCCAGGGGGCCAGCGCCTCGTCGAGCGCACGTCGTGTGTCTGCGGCGACCTCCGTCATGAGCGGCGGGAGTGCGCCGACCATGTCGGGGCCGTAGAACGCCGGAACGGCCCACCGGTGCACCACGCGCAGCCCGCAGCCGTACCGGTCCGCGGCGGCGAAGCCGAAGGCGAGCAGATCGTCGCCGGCGGCGGACACGTCCAGACCGATGACCACCTCCCCCGTACGTTCCTCCTCGGGCTCCAGGAGGTCGTGCGGGCGGACGAGGACGACAGGTCGCCGGGTGCGGGCGAGCACCGCCAGGGAGACCGACCCTGCGAGGAACCCGGCCAGGCCGCCCAGACCACGGGAACCGAGCACCAGCAGCTCCGCTTCCTCGGCAGCACCGCACAGCTCCTCCACGGGGTCGCCGACCACCCATGCCGTCTCGATGTCCAGAGCCGGGTGGCGGCGCCTCAGCCGCCCCTCGGCGGTGGCGAGGGTGCACACACCCCATTCGCGTGCCGTCTCCGGGTCGACCACACGGGTACGGGGGTCCTCGTCGATGCTCCATGCGCGGAGCAGCCGCAGCGGCACGCCACGACGCAGTGCCTCCTGGGCGGCCCACTGCGTGGCGGCGAGGCTTTCGGGGGATCCGTCGAGGCCGGCGGTGACGGTGCGGGACATGGAGACTCCGTGGGTCTGGCGGCCGGGCGGGCCGGACGCGGCGTACGCGGGCTGTCCTCAGGGGCCCGGAGATCGCCGTCCGGCACTCCGGGGCGCTGCTGGGCGGCCCTGCACCTCCACAGTGACCGGCCCGCACGGTGCGCGCAGGGGGCCGGAGGTCCCTGCTGTGGGCCGACAGACCCCGCGACGGCACTTCACGGTCCGGGTCAGCCTCGTGGGCGGCCTTCCCGCCCGGCCGCCCCACGCTGGTCCTCCCGGGCAGCCAGTGCCTGGGTGGCGATGACGGCGGCCTGCACCCGGCGTTCGACACCCAACTTGGCGAGCAGCCGGGAAATGTTGTTCTTGACCGTCTTCTCCGCCAGATACAGCCGCTTGCCGATCTCCCTGTTGGTCAGTCCCTCCCCCACCAGGTCGAGGATCTCCCGCTCCCGCTCGGTCAGTCCCGGCAGCCCCTGCCGCTGCTCCTCCTGGGGCGCCCCGCCACGAAGCCGGGCCATGACCCGGGCCGTGGCGCCGGGGTCCAGCATGGACTGGCCGGAGGCGACCGTACGCACGGCATTGACCAGATCGGTGCCCGTGATCTGCTTGAGGACGTACCCGGACGCACCGGCCATGATCGCGTCGAGCAGCGCCTCCTCGTCGTCGAACGACGTAAGCATCAGGCAGGCCAGGTCGGGCATGCGCGAGCGAAGCTCCCGGCACACGCTCACACCGTCCCCGTCCATCAGGCGCACGTCGAGAACGGCGACCTGCGGGCGCAGTGCGGGCACCCGCACCAGCGCCTGCTCCGCCGTGCCCGCCTCACCGACCACCGTCAGATCGGGCTCGGCGTCCAGGAGGTCGTGCACACCGCGACGCACCACCTCATGGTCGTCAAGGAGGAAGACCCTGACCGGCTCCTTCGCCGTGAGGCCGCCGCTGCTGTCCGTCATCACACACTCCGCGTTCGCCGATTCACCGCCCCTGAGGGCTCCGCACGCATCGTGCCGTGCGAGCGGGACCATCGCCCAGGGCCGGATGGCCCTCATCCCCGGCCAGGGATACCCGGCCAGGGATACCCGGCCAGCGTCCGGAAACGCCCGTATCCGATGTCGCAGATTCCCCGTGCACATCCTGTGGCCGACGATCACGGGCCGGTGGACCGCGCTGTGCCCTGCTCCTTCGCGTGACCCGTCGCGGAGATGCTGCCTTCAAAACCGCCGGCAATGGGCACGGCCGAGAAGGTCCGTTCGGCCCTATCGAGCCGGCGTGTGAGGGGAGACGCTGGCCGGAGGCGGCGAAGCCGTCCGGGGCCGAGCCGGAGCAGAAGGTGAGCACGATGAAGGACGAAGCCGCGCGTACCACGGTGGACGACCACCGTGAGGCGGTGGCGCCGCGACGAATGGGACAGCTCGGCCGTGCCGAGGCCCTGCGGCTGCTCGGCAGCATCTCGCTCGGGCGCATCGTCTTCACGCATCAGGCCCTGCCGGCCATCCGCCCGGTCAACCACGTCATGGACGGCGAGGACATCATCGTCCGGTTGCACGACGGCGCCACGCTCGCATCGATCGTGACGCCTACCCAGGCCGCAGGTGTCGTGGTGGCTTACGAGGCCGACGTCATCGACCCCGAGACGCACCTGGGCTGGAGCGTGGTGGTCACCGGATACGCTCGCCGGGTCACCGAGGAGGAGGAACTCGCGCGTTTCGCCGCCCGGTTGCGCCCATGGGCGCAACACCCTGCCACGACAACCGCGTTGCGCATCCGGCCGGACCTGGTGACGGGCATGCAGCTCACCGTGTAGGGGCCTGCCGGTCGCGCGGACAGCCGAGTTCCGCGGCGGCACACGCCCCACGACCGGGACTGCGGGCACCCGCTGCACGGCGCTCCCTCGGAGCGGCGGGAGGCCGGCAGAGGAGCTGCCGGCCCCGGTCCCACCGAGGAGGCTCGAATGCGCTCCGGCTGGAAACCGGCGGTCACTCAGCGGGGTTGGAGACGAGAGGCGCGCGCCACGCCAGCCTGCTGCCGCCCTCCTCAGGGCACATGATCTCCAGGGCGCCGCCCACGCTGCGGGCCCGCTCGTCGAGGTTGCTCAAGCCGCTGCGCCTGCCGTCGACGGGGATGCCCCGTCCGTTGTCCGTGACGGTGAGGACGACTTCTTCGGAGGTGGCCTGGAGGGTGACCTCGACCCGGGTGGCGTGGGCGTGGCGGGCAGCGTTGCTGAGCATTTCGGTCAGGGCTGCCGTGACATGATCGGCCACCTGCAGCGGCACGTCCGTGTCGAGCAGGCCCTCCATGCTCAGACGGGGCGGGAATCCGAGCGTGGTCGCCGTCTCGCCCACGGCGCGGGCGACCCGTGCACGCAGGCTCGGCCCGGTGTCCTCCTCGCGGGCGCGCAGGCCGAAGATCGTGGAGCGGATGATCTTGATGGTCTCGTCGAGGTCCGCGACGGCCCGCGAGACCCGTTCGGCGGCGCCCTCGTGCTGCACGAGTCGCGCCGCGCTCTGCAGCGTCATGCCGGTCGCGAACAGCCGCTGGATGGCCAGGTCGTGGAGGTCACGGGCGATGCGGTCGCGGTCCTCCAGAAGGGCCAGCTGCTCGGCGTCGCTGCGGCGCTCGGCCAGCTCAAGGGCGAGCGCGGCCTGTCCGGCGAAGGCCAGCAGCGGCTCCAGCTCTGCTTCGGTGAAAACCGGGTCTCCTTGGTGCCGGGCCAGCAGCAGGACACCGCGGGTGTCCTTGGCAGCGGTACCCAGCGGGACGGCGACCGCAGGTCCCAGCCCGTCGAAGCGGCGGGGCTCGGCGGTGTACCGGTCGTCCTGCGCGAGGCCGACGGTGGTCACGGGCGCGCCGGCCTTGTGCGCGGCGCCGGAAAGGGTGCCCTCGATCGGGACCACCAGCCCGGTGCGGGTGGTGGCGTCCGCTCCGACGGCCAGTTCCACGACGAGCTCGTCCGTCCCGGCGACGGGCACGGAGACGTCGGCGAGCCCGGCCCCGGTGATCTCCTGGGCGCGGCGGGCGATGAGCTCCAACACCGCCAGCCGCGGACTGCCGGAGAAGAGGCTGTTGGTGATCTCAGCGCTTGCCCGGAGCCAGCGCTGCTGCCGCTGCGACGCCTCGTACAGGCGCGCGTTGTCGATGGCGACACCGGCGGCGACGGAGAGCGTGGAGATGACCGACTCGTCCTCGGCGTCGAAGTCCTGACCGCCGTGCTTGTCGGTCAGGTACAGATTGCCGAAGACCTCGTCGCGCACCCGGATGGGCACGCCCAGGAAGGTCCGCATGGGCGGGTGGTGGGCGGGGAATCCGTAGGAGGCCTCGTGAGCGCCGAGGTCCGTCAGGCGCAGCGGCTCGGGTTTGCGGATGAGCTCGCCCAGGATGCCGTGTCCGGCCGGCAGGGGGCCGATCTTCGCGATCTCTTCCTCGGTCAGTCCGACGGTGAGGAACTGGGACAGGGACCGGCCATCGGGCCCGATCACTCCAAGCGCCGCGTACTGGGCGTCGACGAGCAGCGTGGCGGCTTCCACGATGCGTCGCAGCACCTGGGAGAGGTCCAGTTCGCGGCCGACCGAGACGACCGCCTCCAACAGGCTGTGCACCCGGTCCCGGGTGCCGCGGGCCGCGTTGATGCGCGCCTGCAGTTCCTCCAGCAGCTCGTCGAGCCGCATCTGGGGCATCCGCGACAGCGGCTCCTCCACGCCCACTGGGCCTCCTCCGTCGATCACCCGCCCGTACCGTGACAGCCTAATGGCCGAGCGGGTGGCCCGGAGCGTCAGATCAAGGGCAGTGGCCGGGGTCGAACGGGGATGCCCCAGGGCCGTCGGACCCTCCTCTCCCGCACGTGCCGAGCGGCCGGCGGACCGGCGTATCACGGGCCGAACGGCCCGTGATCCGGGTCCTGACCGGTTCTGTCCCCTGCCGGCGCCTCGCACGACTCTGGAAGCAGCGACGGACAAGAGGAGCAGGCGATGAAGGCAGCAGTGGTGAAGGCCCTGGGAGAGCCGCTGGTGATCGACCACGCCGACTTCGCGCAGCCCGTGCCCGACGGCGTCGACCCGCGCGAGGCAGCACCCCTGACATGTGCGGGAGTCACCACGAGACCCGTTGCCCCTGCCGGGGTCGAAGGCCGTGACGTCGTGGGCGGCGGGCAAGAGCTGATCAGGCAAATGGAGATGAGAACCGTGGTGAAGCACCGGACGGTGGGCGAGGTGATGACCGGCGAAGTGGTCCAGGCACACCCCGACACTTCCTTCAAGGAGCTGGCCCGCCTGCTTACTTCCCACCACATCAGCGGTCTGCCGGTGGTGGACGACGACGACAAGGTCATGGGCGTGGTCTCGCAGACGGACCTCACCCGGCGCCAGGCGGCGCGCGGCCGGGCAGGGTCCGGCCGGGACCGCGTGCTGCGGGCCCTGAGGCGGATCGCGCACGCGCGACCCGCCGCGGCAGGACCGGCCCTGACGGCCGGCGGGCTGATGACCAGTCCCGCGGTCACCGTGCATCCCGAACAGCGCGTGGTCGACGCGGCGCGCATCATGGAGCGCCGCCACATCGACCGGCTGCCCGTGGTGGACGAGGAGGACCGTCTCATCGGGATCGCCACACGCCGCGACCTCCTGCGCGTCTTCCTGCGCACCGACGAGGAGATCCGCGAAGCCGTGGCCGGTGTCGTGTACCCCCACGGTCCCGCACACGACGCCAGCAGGCTTCGCATCGATGTGCGGGACGGGATCGTCACCATCGCGGGCGTCGCCGGACCGGAGATCGACACCCCGGCGCTGGTCCGGGCCGCATGGCGGGTCGACGGCGTCGTCGGCGTCGTCAATCGGCTGACGGCCGACAGGCGAGACGACTCGCCCGCGCCGCGCACGCCCCCTTCTCCTTGAGGATGCCCGGGACGCGGGCGGAGGGGTACGGGGCCGTTTGCCGCGCGGCCGGTCGAGCGGCACTCCACGCGTACCGCGCCCGCCGTTCGGGTGCGCGGCATCCGGCGGCGGGCCTGCTGGGCTGTAGGCAGGCAGGGCGGCGACGGCTCCGTCCGTGCCGCGGGGCGGGTGAAGCCGCGCCAGGGTGCTGCCGCGGCCTGTCGGGACATCCGGTGTTGCCCGATGCGGACGGTGGGATCATGCCGACTGCCCGCCGTTGTTCCAGCTCCAGTCGGCGACCTCGGGCAGGTCGGTGCCGTGTTCGCGGATGAAGGCGTGGTGGCGGGTGCGGGCGTCGGCCATGGCCTGGCGCACGCCCACGGCTCGCACGGCTAGGCCGGGCACGCGGTCGATCACGTCCATGACGAGGCGGTAGCGGTCGAGGTCGTTGCTCACGACCATGTCGAAGGGGGTCGTGGTGGTGCCCACCTCCTTGTAGCCGCGTACGTGCAGGTTCGGGTGGCCGGTGCGGCGGTAGGCGAGACGGTGCACGAGCCATGGGTACCCGTGGTAGGCGAAGATCACCGGCTTGTCGCGGGTGAACAAGGCGTCGTATTCCCGGTCGGTCATGCCGTGCGGGTGTTCCTCGTGGGGCATGAGCCGGGTCATGTCGACGACGTTCACCACGCGTACGGCGAGCTGAGGGAGATGGTGCCGCAGGAGGCCGGCCGCAGCGAGGACCTCCTGGGTGGGGACATCGCCGGCGCAGGCCAGGACGACGTCCGGTTCGCGGGTCCCGTCCTCGGTACCCGCCCATCCCCACACTCCGGCTCCGCGGGCGCAGTGGGCGCGGGCGTCGTCGAGGGAGAGCCAGTCGAAGCAGGGCTGTTTGCCGGCGACGATCACGTTGACCTGGTCGCGGCTGCGCAGCGCGTGGTCGGCGATGGTCAGCAGGGTGTTGGCGTCCGGTGGCAGGTAGACGCGGACGACCTCGGGGCTCTTGTTGAGGACGTGGTCGACGAACCCGGGATCCTGGTGGGAGAAGCCGTTGTGGTCCTGACGCCACACGTGGGACGTGAGCAGGTAGTTGAGTGAGGCGACAGGTGCGCGCCAGTGCAGGGCGCGGGAGGTCTTGAGCCACTTGATGTGCTGGTTGACCATGGAGTCGACGATGTGGACGAAGGCTTCGTAGCAGGAGAACAGCCCGTGTCGTCCGGTCAGCAGGTAACCCTCCAGCCAGCCCTGGCAGGTGTGCTCGGAGAGGATCTCCATGACCCGGCCGTGCCGGTCGAGGTGTTCGTCGGTGGCCAGGAGCGGTTCCTGCCAGGCCTTGCCGCTGGCTTCGTACACGGCCTGAAGACGGTTGGAGGCGGTCTCGTCGGGCCCGACGACGCGGAAGTCGCGGCGCTCGCCGGTCGCGGCCATGACGTTCTCCAGCAGTTCTCCGAGCACTCCGGTCGGCTCGTGGCGTGTCGCGCCGGGCCGGTCCACGGGGACGGCGAAGCGTTCGAGCGAGGGCAGCGGCAGGTCCCGCAGGAGCAGGCCGCCGTTGGCGTGGCGGGTCGCGCCGAGCCTCCGTACGCCCTCCGGGACGCATTCCAGCACCTGGGGGCTCGGCCGGCCGGTCTCGTCGAAGAGCTCCTCGGGACGGTACGAGCGCAGCCACGCTTCCAGTTGGGCCCGGTGGCCGTCGTCGTCGCGGACGCCCGCCAGGGGCACCTGGTGGGCACGCCAGGTGCCCTCGACGGGGACGCCGTCGACCGTGGCGGGTCCGGTCCAGCCCTTCGGCGTGCGCAGGACGATCACCGGCCAGCGCGGCCGTCCGACGGGGGCGCCGGTCCGGGCTTGCCGCTGGACGTGCCGGATGTGGTCGAGGGCCGTGTCCATGGCCGCCGCCATGGCCCGGTGGACCTGGTGGGGGTCGTCTCCGGTGACGTGCAGGGGGTCGTGGCCGTAACCGCGCAGCAGCTCGTCGAGTTCCGCCTCCGGGAGGCGGGCGAGCACGGTGGGATTGGCGATCTTGTAGCCGTTGAGGTGGAGGATGGGCAGGACCGCTCCGTCGTGGACCGGGTCGAGGAACTTGTTGGAGTGCCAGGAGGCGGCGAGCGGTCCCGTCTCCGCCTCACCGTCGCCGATGACGCACGTCACCAGCAGGTCCGGATTGTCCAGGGCGGCGCCGTAGGCGTGCGACAGGGAGTAGCCCAGTTCACCGCCCTCGTGGATCGAGCCGGGGGTCTCGGGCGCCACGTGGCTCGGCACCCCGCCCGGGAAGGAGAACTGCCGGAACAGTCGGGCCATACCGTCCTCGTCGCGGCTCACATCGGGGTAGGTCTCGCTGTAGCTGCCTTCCAGCCAGGAGTTGGCGAGGACGGCCGGCCCGCCGTGTCCGGGCCCCCAGACGCACAGCGCGTCGATGCCGTACCGCTTGATGACGCGGTTGAGGTGGGTGTGCACGAGGTTGAGGCCCGGGGAGGTACCCCAGTGTCCGAGCAGCCGCGGCTTGATGTGCGCGGGTTCCAGCGGTTTCCTCAGCAGCGGGTTGTCCATCAGGTAGATCTGGCCGACCGCCAGGTAGTTGGCCGCCCTCCAGTGCGCGTCGAGCGCACCGAGCTCCTCGTCGGTCAGCGGTACGCCTTCAGAGCGCTCGTCCTCGCGCATGCTTCCTCCGTCGTGTGTGGTCGCGGGCGGCGAGCGGGGCGCCGGGCCGGCGCGGCCGAAGCGTGCGACGTCCCGCGGCGCGGGAACGCGAACCGCCTCAGGACCGCCCGAGGGCACGCGCCCCTCGCGATTCCACGGGTCCTGCGTCCCATGGCCGTGAACACGCCTGCCGTCCAAGACGCTGACACAGCAGAAGCGTCGTAGTAAGGGCCGGATGGGTCACTTCAGCAATTCCCTTGCGCTGTCCCGGCTGACCACGGCCACGTGGCTGTCCCGTACTTGTCCCGGGCTCCGCTCCCTGGCCTGGCCCTGGACCGAACGGCCCTCCGCGGATGCCCGTACGTCCCGGAGGGACGGGCGGTGAGGGGGCCGGTCGCGCCGCGGCGACGGCCCCGTCGGCTCTGCCGGGAACAGTCGGCGCCGGACAGGCTGAGAGCGACCAAGGAGGAGTTTCCATGAGCCGTCTCAAGACCGGCCCGGCAGTCGACGTCCAGGTCCGCAGCCGAGGACCGGTGCCCCAAGGCGCGGCCGGCTACGCGCGGGAGAAGGTGCTCGCGACCCTCGACCACGTGAGCGAGCCGGTGCTGTCCGCCCGGGTGAAGCTCACCCAGGCGGTCCATTGTTCGGCGGCTCGCCCCGCCACGGCCCAGGTCGTGGTCGATGTGAGCGGCCGGCCGGTACGTGCCCACGTGGCCGCGAGCACCATGTTCGAAGCGGTCGACCTTCTGCAGGAGCGTCTGACCGTGAGGCTTGCCCGGGCACGGCGGTACGGGCCGCGCGGGTTCTCCGGCACCGTCCAGGAGGCGTGGTGGGACAGCGCGGGGCACGAGCACCGTCCGCACCGTCAGCACCTGCCGGCCGAGGAGCGCCGCATCGAGCGGTACAAGTCGTTCAGCCAGAACCGGCAGACGCCCGAGGACGCGGTGATCGACCTGGAGGCCATGGACTACGACTTCTGGGTCTTCACGGACCTGACCTCCGGGTACGACAGCATGGTCTACCGCGACGTCCGCACCGGCCACCACCGCCTGGCATCGCTGGGGCCCGTGGGCCAGGAGCGCGAGGCCGAGGGGCTGCTGAGCGTGAGCACGGTCCCCGTGCCTGTGAGCACGGTGCCCGAGGCCGTTCAGCGGCTGAACCTCACCGGACTGCCGTTCGTCTTCTTCGCCGACACGGCCACCGGTCGGGGCAGCGTGCTCTACCACCGCTACGACGGCCATTACGGACTGATCACCCCGGCCCGGTAGAGCTCACCCTCCTGCCCGGAAGCACCCCGCTTCCGCCCCGCCCCGGCTTCCCATGGCCGGCCGCCGTGAGCAGCCGGCCTGTTCGCCGCCGACAGGTGCCGCGCCCTGGCGAGGGGAACAGGTCCTTGAGCCGCTCCCCGAAGCCGGTGGTCACCTCCACCGGCCGGTAGGTGCCGGGGATGGGGCTGCCGTCCTTGGTGTCGTAGCGGCCGGCGGGGAGCACGAAGGTGAGGGCCCAGACCGCGACGGTGACCGCTATGAGGACGGTGAACGCGGAGGGGAAGGTGAAATTCCGCTTCGCGGGCGCGGTGCCGGCATCGTCGGCGGCGGGCTCGGGGGCTACGGGGGGTGTGGCGAGGGGCGACGGTCGAGGTCGCGGGCTCGGCATGCCGTCGGGTGCGAGATCAACCGGCTCAAGTGCAATCGGGCCGAGGGGGGCGACCGCATCGACGACCCCGTCTGGTTCACCTCAGTGGCCGTACGGGACGTAGCCGGCTACGAGATCGTCCGCCGTGACACCGCCCGCAATGAGCACGAGGTCACCACGGCTGCCAACAGCAACGACATCGCACGCGACCTCACCATTCGGATGGCCGCCCGCGACTTCCCCAGCCAAACAGGCAGGTCGGCAAGGACTAAAACACGGCCCAGAGCTACCTACTCAGACGGTGACTGCGCCTGAGACGCTGTGACGCGCATGCGTAGCTCAGCAATCCACGATGCGCGTTCAGGCACCCCCGAACGCTCCCGCCGGGGCCGGTCGTTCATCGATCACCCGCAAGGTCGAGATCACGCTTGGGGGCCTCGGTAAGACCCTCGACCGACCGGGGCCGACGCCACGGGTCCGCAATCGGATGGGACACCGCGCGCCACCACGGCTCCCCCGGCAGCGTGCCCGCCGGCTCGAACGGCTCACCCGGCCGCGGGAACGCCACCGCCTGGCCGGCCTCCTCGGCCTCGTACTTCGTCCACTCCCCCGGCTCCGCCCACGGGTGGGGGGCCAGGTTGAAGGTGCCCCAGTGGATTGGCAGCAGCACGCCGTGCGGGCCGCCGCCCTGCAGGTCGAGGTGGGCGCGCAGGCCCTCGGCCGGGGTCATGTGGATGTCGGGCCAGTACTCGGAGTAGGCGCCGATCTGGATCATGGTGGCGTCGAAGGGGCCGTGGGCCGTGCCGATGTCCTTGAAGCCGGGGAAGTAGCCGGTGTCGCCGCTGTGGTAGATCCGGTGCGCGGGGCCCTCGACGGCCCAGGAGGCCCACAGGGTGTGCTGCTGGTTGCGCAGGCCGCGGCCGCAGAAGTGGCGGGCGGGGGTCGCGGTGAGGCGCAGGTCGCGGACGGTGGTGGACTCGTTCCAGTCGAGCTCGCGGATCCGGGCGGCACAGACCCCCCAGCGCTCCAGGTGCGCGCCGACGCCGAGCGGCACCGCGAAGACGGTGTCGGTGCCGGCCAGCGCCTTGATCGTGGGCAGGTCGAGGTGGTCGTAGTGGTCGTGGGAGATCACCACGACGTCGACCGGGCCGAGGGCGGCGAGCGGCACGGGGACCGGGTGCAGCCGCTTCGGACCGACGAAGGCGAAGGGCGAGCAGCGGTCGCCCCAGACCGGGTCGAAGAGCACCCGGTGCCCGTCGATCTCGACGAGGACGCTGGAGTGGCCCATCCAGGTGAGCCGCAGCCCGGTGGCCGGCGGCCGGGCGAGGTCGGCCAGGGTGGTGGGGTGCACGGGGATCCGGCCGGCCGGGGCGCGCTTCGCCCGGGCCTCCTTCTCGAAGTACACCTTGGCGAATTCGACGGCCCCGCCGGACGGCCGGTGCCGGGCCGGCTCGGGGTTGACGAAGACCCCGTCGGCGAAGTTCGGGGAACGGAGGATGCGCTCCCAGCGCTCCCCCGCCGCGTCGGCGCCGAAGGCCGCGGGGCGCAGTGCGCGCAGCCGTGCCCGCAGCGTGTGGTCGGAGCCAGTGCCGGTCACGAGACCTCCTGAAGTCGAGGATCTCCCCATTATGGGCGGCTCGCGCCGTGCCGCGCCGGGGCCCGGGTCCCAGGGGGCACCTTGCCGGGATTTGCCCCGGTCGCCCACTGGGCGGGGCTGGGGCCCCCAGCCCCGCACCGCCGGGATTTGCCCCGGTCGCCCACTGGGCGGGGGCGGGCCCGTCCTCCCAGCCCCGCCGCCGGGATTCGTCCCTGTCACCCACCGCGCGGGGGGGGGCAGCCCCCAGCCCCGCTCAGCACGCCAGGGCCAGCGGCGGGCGCCACACCCGGCCGTCACCGGCGATGCCCGGCGTGGGCGTGTACGACAGCGGTACGACGTGGGTGGCGGCCGCGGCCTCGTTGCGGGTGCCGAGCCAGAGGTCGATGATCTGCCACGGGCGGCCGTCGAGCACGGCGACGGTTCTCGGCTGGCCGCCGCAGCTGTTGCCGTTGAAGACGCGGCGGCCGTAGGCGGGTGCGTTCCAGCCGACGTTGCCGGGCGCGGTCCAGCCGGAGTAGAGCGAGGGCGCGGTGGCGTAGCCGATCGGAGTGCCGGCGCAGTAGCCGCAGGCGTGGTCGGCGTACGTGAGGACGTAGTGGCGCTGTACGGGGTCCCAGTAGCCGCCCGGACCCTCGACCTGGCTGAGCCCGGCGATCTTGCGCACGCCGACGCCGTGGCCGCCGGTGCCCCAGAGGTCGAGTTCCTCGATGTCGAGCTCGGCGCTGCCCACGTGTGTGCAGACGAGGGCGGGCCGGCCGCCGGGGGCGCCGGACGCGATGAAACCGAAGTCGCCGTTGCCGGTGCAGAAGGAGAGCGCGGGCTTGTGGTACGAGCCGTTCGGGGTGACGCCGGGTCCGCAAGGGCCGGCCGCGGAGGCGCAGCCCATCGCGTTGTAGGCGTTCTTGCGGTCGACCGAGTAGTGGCGGGGGCTGTTGAACCAGAGGACGAAGACGCCGTCGTTCTCGCCCCATCCGGTGCGGCGGATCATCCGCGCGTTGAAGCAGCCCTGCCCGGTGCCGCCGCAGGTGTCCTGCCACGACGTGTGGGTCCACGGGTCGACGGAGTCGGGGTCGAACAGCGGTCTCGGGGTGCTCCAGGGGCCCTGCGGCGCCGACGCGGTGGAGACGCCGAAGCCGCACCAGGGCGTGGGCGCCACGTACCACCGGAAGCCGCAGCCGTACATCGTTCCGTACATGTAGTACGTGTCGCCGAACTTGGCGATCTGGGCGTCGTGGAGGTCGAGTCCCGAGATGGTGAAGGCGGCCGGGGGCGCGAGGGCGCGGTCGCCTCGCGCGGGCGTGTCGGCGTGGGCGGTGGCCGGCAGCGCGGCGAGGAGCGCGGTCGCGGCGAACAGCAGGCCGAGAAGGGCGACATGGGCGCGACGTACATGCACGAGTGATGATTATCAGACAAATCATCAGATTTCGTTCCGGACCGCGCGTGTCGTGGGTCGCCGTGGGTGAACGCGCGGAGGGCCACCCGTTTCACCGACGCGGAGGCCGCGGGGGGCTGGACGGCGCTCGACCCGTTCTTCCCGTACAGCAGCCATGTCCGCACCGCGCCTCACCGCGCCTCACCGCACCGCGCCTCACCGCACCGCGCCTCACCGTGCCGCGCCCCGGCGCCTACCCGCCCCGGCGCCTGCCCGCCCCGGCGCCCGCCCGCCCCGGCGCCCGCCCGCCCGCTCGCGCGGTGCGACGGCCACATCGGCTTACGTCCACCTGTTGACGCTGCCGCCGTACGACGTGTTCGCCGGGGGCGTCCTGGAACGCGTCCCGGCGAACACTCCGTGCTGAGACGCCCGCTGAGGCGCCGCCTGCAGCGGCGTCAGAGCGGCAGCAGATCCGGGCGCTTGGCCTCGACGTGGTCGCCGGAGCTCTCGCCGCGCAGCCGGCGCCCGATCCACGGGACCAGGTGCTCCTTGGCCCAGTGGATGTCGTCCTTGGTGACCTCCAGGGCGCCCCGCGGCGGCAGCGGCGGCCACGGCTGCTCCGGGTCGGCCGGCACCGGCAGGCCGAGGACCTGGGCGGCGCGCATCGCGACCCGGGTGTGGCCCTCGGGCGAGAGGTGCAGCCGGTCCTCGTCCCAGGCGCGGCGGTCCTGGACGGACCTGAGCGACCACAGGTCGAGCACGGGGCAGCCGTAGCGGTCGGCGATGGCCCGGACGTGCCCGTTGTACGTGGCGATCTTGCCGCGCAGGTGCTTGAGGAGCGCCACTTCCTTGGTGTCGAAGCCGGTCGTCACCATGACGGTGCCGACGGCGGAGGTCAGGTCGGCGACGGCGCGCTCGAAGCGCTCGGCGACGTCGTCGGGGTCGGTCCCGGGGCGGATGATGTCGTTGCCCCCGGCGCAGAAGGTCACCAGGTCCGGGGCGAGTTCCTTCGCCCGTGGGACCTGTTCCGTGACGATCTGGTCGAGAAGGCGCCCCCGTACGGCCAGGTTGGCGTAGCGGAAGGCGTCGTGCTCAGGCAGCTGGTCGGCGAGCAGGACCGCGAATCGGTCCGCCCAGCCGACGAAATTCCCGTCGGGCCCGGGGTCTCCCACGCCCTCGGTGAAGCTGTCACCGATCGCCGCGTACGACCCGAATGCGTTCTTGTCTCGTGATCTCGAATCGTCTGCCACGGGAACTCATCTTTCCCTTATGGGTGTGACCTACGCGACCGTAAGGAGGGGTTGACGGCGGGTGACATATGCCACCTGGTAAAGATCACGTCAATCAGGAATAAGCGAAGCCCCGGCACTGGCTCGTGCCGGGGCTTCGCACTGACTGTTCGTCAGAGGCGTCAGATGTTGACGCCGTGCTGGCGCAGCGCGGCCAGCGGGTCGATGTCGGAGCCGTAGTCCGGCCCGGTGCGCATCTCGAAGTGCAGGTGCGGTCCGGTGACGTTGCCGGTCGCGCCGGAGAGGCCGATCACCTGGCCGCCGGTGACGGTCTGGCCGGCGCTCACCGAGATGGAGGAGAGGTGACCGTACTGGGAGAAGGTGCCGTCGGCGTGCTGGATGACGATCTGGTTGCCGTAGGCGCCGCCCCAGCCGGCGGAGTAGACGGTGCCGGGGCCGACCGCGTGGACGGCCGTGCCGGTGTCGGCGATGAAGTCGACGCCGGTGTGGTAGCCGGAGGACCACATGGAGCCCGGCTGCTTGTACGGGGTGGAGATGCCGCCGCTGACCGGGACGACCCAGCCGGAGGAGGTGGTCGTGCCGGTCGACGCGGAGGACGACGCGGCCGAGGTCGGGGCGGCGGCCGGGGCGGAGGTGGTCGCGGCGGAGCGCTCGGCGCTGCGCGAGGCGCGCTGCTCGCCGCCGGCCTTGGCCGCGTGGGCCTTGGGCGCGTGGGTCTTTGCCGCGTGGGGCTTGGCGTGGCCCTTGGCGCCGAGGGTCAGCTTCATGCCGGGCAGGATCAGCGAGGGGTTCTCGCCGATGACCTGGCGGTTGTCGCGGTAGAGCTTGTGCCAGCCGCCGGCCAGGTGGTGCTCGGTGGCGATCTTCGACAGGTAGTCGCCGCGGACCACGGTGTACGCGACCGGGGCGGCGGCGTGGGCCTGGGCGGGGGTGACGGCGGCGGGGGTGACGGCGGCGGGGGCCACGGCGGCGACGCGCTGGTGCGCGACGGCGGGAGCGGCCTGCTCGGCGGCGTGGGCGCCGGTCGCGCCGATCAGCGGGAGCGCGACGACCGCGCCGCCCGTGCCGGCGGCGACGAACCCGCGGCTGATCGGGTTGGCCTTGGGACGGCGGTGCTTACCCTTCGCGGGCATGGCGAGTTCCTCTCCGTCGCCTGCGAGGTGAGCTGTCGGGTTCGGACTGGAGATGTCCGGCCGCGCGGTCGCGCGGCTTCACCCCGAGCCGTCCTTCGTGGGTGCTGCGTCGAGGGATCGGCAAAGTACCTGGGTCCCCCGCTCCTGCCTGACACGGGTGGGTGCGGATTCCGGGCGGCGGCAGGATTCGGCGGTCCGTCCGGATTGAGCGCGACGCTAGACGAGCCGGGCCGACGGGAACAAGCCACGGTTTTTCGGCCACTCTTGATCGCGCCCCGATCGCGCGATATCCGGCCGGAATTCCGGTCACCCTGCGCGATGACGGACCCTCGATTTCCCTTTCCGCGAGGGAATTTGAAAAAGACGATCAGCCACGGTCCGTCACGTTTATGACGCTGCTCACGCCCCGATTCCCATCTCCCCTGCAACCAGGGCGCGTTATCACCAAACCCGCAATACGGACAGATCACCCATTCCCGCCCGAGGGGGTATGCCCGGGGCTACCGAGCCTGGATGATTGCCCCAGGAACCGATCTCGAGAGACCAGGAGCAACCTTGACGCAAGCGACCACCGAGCCCGAGCTCGCCGGCGTACGCAACTTCCGTGACCTGGGCGGGCTGCCGACCACGGACGGCCGGGAGGTGCGCCCCGGGCGCCTCTTCCGCAGCGGTCACCTGGCGCACGCCACCCCGGAGGACACCGCGTTCCTCACCACCCTGGCCCTGCACACGGTGTTCGACTTCCGAAACGACGCGGACCGGAAGGTCGAGGGGCCGGACGTGGACCTTCCGGGGACACGGAACGTGAACATCCCCCTGAGCGACCCGGCCGACGGCAAGGAGTTCTGGAAGCTGGTGCGCACGGGCGACCTGGCGCAGCTGCGCGAGCTCCTGGCGGACGGCAGGGCCGCGGCCCGGATGTCCGGTTCGTACCGGAAGATGATTGTCGAGAAGACGGCCGAGCACAGCCGGATCCTGCACGCGATGGCCGAGGACAGCGTCCCCGTCCTGATGCACTGCGCGGCCGGCAAGGACCGCGCGGGTCTGGCGATCGCGATATCCCTGCTGGCGCTCGGCGTCGAGCGCGAGGCGATCGAGGCGGACTACCTGAAGTCCAACGCCCCGCACCGCCGCTACAAGGTGCAGCGCAGCTCCACCGCCCCGGACGCCATGTCGCCGGAGGTGATGGAGCTGCTCGCGCCGCTCTTCGACGCGCGGGTGGAGTACCTGCAGGCCGCCTTCGAGGCGATCGAGGCGACCTGGGGCTCGGTGGACGCCTATCTCGCCGAGGGCCTGAGGCTGGCCCCGGAGACCCGGGAGCGGCTGCGCGAGCGGATGCTCACGGAGGCGTAGGGGCCGCCTTTCCGGTTGCCGGTCGGCTACTTCGCGCCCATCGCGAAGAGCAGGTAGAGGAAGGCGGCGAAGAGGTGGCCGGCGACCAGATAGGCGAAGAGCCGGAGCACCAGGCCCTTGGGGAACTTGCCCTCACCGCGCTCCTCGCCGGTGACCGGTACGGACTTCTCGGACATGTCGGTCCTTTCTCGACCTCAGCAGATCTCAGCGGCGGTGCGGGGTCCCGTCGCCGAGGCACAGCTCGGCGGCGGGGCTCTGCATCAGGGTGTGGACGAACAGCAGCTCCGCCCCGGCCTGGGTGGCGGCACCGATGCGGTGCGGGGTGAGCGAGTCGAAGTGGGCGCTGTCCCCGGGATCGAGGACGTGCACCGCCTCGCCGAGCGCGAGCCGCACCCGGCCTTCCAGGACGTGGATCCACTCCTCGCCGGGGTGGACGCGCACGATGTCGGCGCGGGTGGCGTACGGGACGTGGACCCGCAGGCACTGCAGGGCGCGCCCGGCGCCGCCGGCCTGGCGGTAGATCCAGCCGTCGGCCTCGACCGGCTCGGAGCGGCCGGCCCGGACGACCGGGTCGCGCTCCGGCGGCGCCTCGCCGAGCAGCTCGGAGACCGTCGTACCGTAGATACGGGAGAGCGCGAGCAGCATCGGCAGTGAGGGCTGCCGGTTCCCGGTCTCGAGCCGCGACAGATGGGCCGGTGAGAGTCCGGCGCGCTGGGCGGCCGCCTCCAGGGTGAGCCCGCGCCTTCGGCGCAGGGCCCGCAGCTGGGGGGCGACGTCCGGTACGGCGTCGGTGACGTGGTCCATGCGTCCATTGCGCCAGGCTTGTGCCTCTGAGGCAACTTTCTTGCCTCAGAGGCAAAACCGCTCGACGCGATGCGGTCAACCGCCTTCAGCGCACGTTCAGCGCTGTGCCACGGCCTGCTTGACCAGCGTCTTTCCGAAGTCCCACAGGAGCCCGCCACCCCCGTGCGCGTCGTCCATGACGGCCGTGAAGGCGGTCACGAAGCGGTCGACGTCCGTCTCGTCGATGATCAGCGGCGGGATGAGCTTGATCACCTCCAGGTGGTCGCCGGACACCTGGGTCAGGATGTGGTGGCGCTGGAGCAGCGGCACCACGACCATCTGGGCGAAGAGACCCTTGCGGGCCGCCTGGAGCATGGTCCAGCGGCTGCGCAGGCCGAGCGAGGACGGCCGGCCGAACTCGATGCCGATCATCAGACCACGGCCGCGGATCTCCTTCAGCAGCTCGTAGCGCGGTACGAGCTCGCGCAGCCGGGAGGCGAGCAGGTCGCCGGTCCGGCGGACGTGCGCGACGGTGTCCTCGGCCTCCATCACCGCGAGCACGGCGAGCCCGGCGGCCATGGCCTGCGCGTTGGAGCCGAAGCTGGCCGAGTGGACCAGCACCCGGTCCATCGAGGAGTAGACCTTCTTGAAGATCCAGTCCTTGCCGAGGGTGGCGCCGACCGGCACATAGCCGCCGGAGAGCGCCTTGGCGACGCACACCAGGTCGGGCTCCACGCCGTCCTCGTGCTGGTACGCGTAGAAGTCGCCGGTCCGGCCGAGGCCGGTCTGCACCTCGTCGGCGATCAGCAGCGCGCCGTGCCGGTGCAGCAGCTCCTGGGCGGCGCGCAGGAAGCCGGGCGGCGCCTCCTGCACCCCCTTGCCCTGGACGGGCTCGACGACGAAGCCGGCCACGTCTCCCCTGCGCAGCTCCCGCTCCAGGGCGTCGAGGTCGCCGAGCTCGATCGCCGTGTCGGGCAGCAGCGGCGCGAAGCCGTCCCGGAAACCTTTCTCCCCGTTGACGGAGAGGGAGCCGGTGGTCAGGCCGTGGAAGGCGTGCGCGCAGTAGACGATCCTGGGCCGACCGGTGGCGTACCGGGCGAACTTCAGGGCCGTCTCGACGGCCTCCGTCCCGCTGTTGCCGAAGAAGACCCGGTCCAGGTGCGGGCTGTGCGCGAGCAGCCGCTCGGCGAGCAGTCCGGGCAGCGGTGGGCAGTCGAAGCGGGTGAGGTCGGCGAGCTGTGCGTCGAGGACGTCGTGCAGCGCCTTGCGGACGACCGGGTGGTGCCGGCCGAGCCCCATGACGCCGAAGCCGGCGAGCATGTCGAGGTAGTCGTTGCCCTCGGCGTCCCAGAAGTGCGCGCCCTCGGCCCGGACGTACGTCCGGTCGAAACCGATGGTGTGGAGCATCCGCGGGAGCTGGTGGTTGAGGTGGCGGGCGTGCAGCTCGTAGCGCTCGCCGCCGCGCTCGGCCAGCAGCGCCCGCAGGTCGAACTCGCCGGTCATGACGTGGTGTTCCCACCCACGGTCTCGCGGATCGCGCGCAGCGACTCCTTGAGGGAGCCCATGGTGGCGAGGACGGCGGTGGGCTCGTAGCCGCAGTGCGCCATGCAGTTGGCGCAGCGCGGGTCCTTGCCGCGGCCGTACTTGTCCCAGTCGGTCTCCTCGATGAGTTCGCGGTACGTGGGGACGTAGCCGTCGCTCATCAGATAGCAGGGGCGCTGCCACCCGAAGAGCGAGTAGTTGGGGATCGCCCACGCGGTGCACGGGAAATCGGCCTTGCCCTCCAGGAAGTCCAGGAAGAGCGGCGAGTGGTTGAGCCGCCAGCGCCGCCGGTTTCCGCCCGCGAACGCCTTCCTGAAGAGTTCCCTGGTCTGTTCGACGCCGAGGAAGTGCTCCTGGTCAGGGGCCTTTTCGTAGGCATAGGCGGGCGAGATCATCATTTCGTCGACCTGGAGGTCGTCGTTGAGGAAGTTGAGCACCTCGATGACGGTCTGCGGGGTGTCGGTGTTGAAGAAGGTCGAATTGGTGGTGACCCGGAAGCCGCGCCGCTTGGCCTCCTTGATGGCCGCCACCGCCTCGTCGAACACGCCCTCCTTGGCGACGGATTCGTCGTGCCGCTCGCGCAGTCCGTCGATGTGCACGGCGAAGGCGAAGTACGGGGAGGGGGTGAAGTCGTCGAGCTTCTTGCGCAGCAGCATCGCGTTGGTGCACAGGAAGACGTACTTCCTCTTCGCCACCAACTGGCGCACGATCTCGTCGATCTGAGGATGCATCAGCGGTTCGCCGCCGGCGATGGACACCATCGGCGCGCCGGACTCCAGGACGGCGCCGACCGCCTGCGCGACCGGCATCCGCTGCTTGAGCACGCCCGCCGGGTGCTGGATCTTGCCGCAGCCCTCGCACTTGAGGTTGCAGGCGAACAGCGGCTCCAGCTCGACGATCAACGGGAACTTGTCCCGCTTGCGGAGCTTCTGTTCGAAGAGATAGGTCCCGACCCGGATGGACTGACGGAGCGGCATGGCCATGACTCGGCTCACCTCCTGGGGAGCAGCAAAGAACGGTGCCATTCGAAGAAAGCGGGAAGGACGGCACGGAGAACGCGGAACGCCGATATTCCCCCGCGTACGGTGCCGATCCGGACCAGTTCATGTTCTGGAGCGTCCACGACCACCCGGACGGCCGCAACCGGGCGGGCTCCGGCGCCGGTCGCGGTGCGCAGCGTGGCCGCGGACTCCATGTCGACGGCGATGGCCCCGCCGGCCCGCAGCGCGGCCCGCTCGGGGCCACGGACCACGTGGTCGGAGCCGGTCAGCGGGCCGGTGTGGACGGTGCGCCCGGGCAGGGCGCGGGCGAGCGCCTTGACGAGCAGCTCGGTGCCGACACAGGGGGTGGCACCGTCGGCGTCGCGGGTCTCCTCGGCCACGACGATGTCGCCGGGGTGCATGCCGGGGGCGAGCCCGGCGCAGAAGCCGGAGGCGATGACGGCCGCGTCCCGCCAGGGCTCGCGGGCCAGCGCCCGGGAAACGCCCCGGCGCGCGTGCGCCGGCCCCATCCCGGTCCGCACGACCGCGAGCGGCGCGGGCGCCCCGCCCCGGTCGCCGCTGCGCAGCGCCAGCTTCTCGATGCCGAGCGCGCAGGCGACGATCAGCGGCGGCACGACGGGCCCGCCCCGCGGCACGACTCCGCCGGCCCGGGCCCTGGCGGGGTCTCCCGCGGCCCGTGCGGGGCCTGCCGCGGCCCTGGCGGGGTCCCCCGCGGTCCGTGCGGGGCCTGCCGCCTCGGGCCCTACGGAACCGCCGGCCCCGGCCCGTACGGCCCGTACGTCGCCGCCCTCGCCCCGTACGCGGCCGTCCCCGGTCCCGGGCCTCGTGGCGTCCTCGGGGACTCTGGGACCCTCAGGGGGCGGTTCCTGGGTCATCCGGTACCCTCCCGGCCGTGCAGGACGGGCTCGCCGTTCAGGTAGCGGCCGAGCGCGGTGAGCGGGAAGACCTGCCGGTAGAGGTGGTAGTTGATGGAGAAGTCCCACGGGAAGCCGGTGCCGGTGAAGTAGGGCTCGTCCCAGGAGCCGTCCGCGCGCTGCCGCTCGACCAGCCAGCCGATCCCGCGCCGGACCGCGTCGGAGTCCCGCTCGCCGGCCGCGAGCAGGGCGAGCAGCGCCCAGGCGGTCTGGGAGGCGGTGGAGGTGCCGCGGCCGATCCACTGCGGCATCCGGTACGAGCGGAGGTCCTCGCCCCAGCCGCCGTCCTCGTTCTGCACGGACACCAGCCAGCCGGCCGCGCGGCGGATCGCGGGATGGGTGCGGGGCAGTCCGGCGGCGACGAGGGCCGGGACCACCGAGCCCGTGCCGTAGACGTAGTTGACGCCCCAGCGGCCGAACCAGGCGCCGCTGGGCTCCTGTTCGGCGAGCAGCCACTCGACGCCCCGCCGGGTGCGCGGGTGGTCGGCCTTGCCCTCGTGGGCGAGCATCTCCACCACATGGGCGGTGACGTCGGCGGACGGCGGGTCGATGACCTCGCCGAAGTCGCAGAACGGCAGCCGGTTGGGGAAGGCGCTGGTGTTGTCGGCGTCGAAGGCGCCCCAGGCGCCGTTCCTCGACTGCATGCCTGCGGTCCACCGGGCGCCGCGGCGGACGGCCGCCTCCACCCGGTCCGGTTCGGGGTGCTTCACCCGGCGCAGCGCGAGGATGACCTCGGCCGTGTCGTCGATGTCCGGGTAGTTGTCGTTGTGGAACTCGAACGCCCAGCCGCCCGGCGGGAGTTCGGGCCTGCGCACCGCCCAGTCGCCCTTGCGCGTGACCTCTTCGCCGAGCATCCAGTCGGCCGCCCTGACCAGCGCCGGGTGGTCCGGCGGCAGGCCCGCGTCGGCGAGCGCGATGGTGGCGAGGCAGGTGTCCCAGACCGGGGACTGGCACGCCTCGATCATGCGGGCGCCGTCCTCCCGGGTGACCGCGAACCGGTCGAGCGATTCGAGGCCGGCCCGCATGACGGGGTGTTCCAGGTCGTAGCCGAGCAGGTGCAGGGCGATGACCGAGTAGACGGCGGGCGGCTGGATGCCGCCCCAGCAGCCGTCGTTCTCCTGCCGTTCGACGATCCAGCGGGCGGCCACGTCCATGGCGATCTTCCGCAGCCGGCGCGGGGCGACCTTGCGGTAGAGGTGCAGGCCCTTGTCGACGCGCTGGAAGAAGCCGTCCCAACTCAGCACCCGGGCCGGCGGCTTGACCGGATTCGGGCGGGCCGGGTCGGTGTGCAGTTCGTCGAGCGGGAAGGGGGCCGGCCGCACCGGCCGCTTGGCGGAGACGACGGTGAGCGGCACGATCGTCTGCCGGGCCCAGCAGCCGAAGTCGTAGAGGTTGAGCGGGAACCAGCTCGGCAGGAAGACCAGCTCGGGCGGCAGCTCGGGCAGGTCGTCCCAGCGCCACCAGCCGAAGAGGGCGAGCCAGATCCGGGTGAAGACGCGGGCGGCGGCGATGCCGCCCCGGTCGCGGATCCAGGCGGCGGCGCGGGCCATGTGCGGGGCGTCGGGCAGGTCGCCGGCGAGACGCAGCGCGACGTACGCCTCGACGGTGGCGGAGAGGTCGCCGGGCCCGCCGTAGAAGGTGGCCCAGGTGCCGTCCTCCTGCTGCTCGCCGCGGATGAAGAGGGCGGCGGCGCGGGTGGTGTCGGGGTCGAGGATCCCCAGGAACTGCCGGAGCAGCAGGTCCTCGGCGTCCATGGTGACGTTGGTCTCCAGGTCGCCCTTCCACCAGCCCTCGGCGTCCTGGCGGCCGAGGAGGTGGTCGACGGATCGTTCCGCCGCCCGCTTGGCGGCCTCGTCGAGCCCGCCGGTGAGGGTGTCGGTGGTCGTGTCGCTGGCCGCGGCTGCCGCCCGGGGTCCCATGGCCCCGGCGCTTCCGTCGGTCGTCGCTGTCATGGCTTCCCCTTCATGCAGTCGGTAGTGCGTAACGCGTACTTCTGCCTTCTCGGGTCTGCCGTCGGGGGGGGGCGGGGGGGGCCCGCCGGCGCCGGGGCCGCCGTAAAAGAGAGGGGGTGTTTATATATTACCGAAGACACCCAAAAAAGCCCGTTCCCGGAGATGGTGGCGGGCCCCGGC